>CAMDHB010000054.1 GCA_945897655.1 Pseudorhodobacter antarcticus | reverse complement strand
GGTTGCAGCGTTTCGGGGTCGCGGTACAGGCCGACAAAACCCACCCGCGCCGCCGGGATCAGTTCCAGAATACCATCCAGCAGCCCGTTGCCCGCCCGCAGGATGGAGATCAGCGCCAGTTTCTTGCCGTCAATCGCGGGCGCGTCCATCGGCTCCAGCGGGGTTTCGATCCGCTTGGTGGTCATCGGCAGTTCGCGGGTGACCTCATAGGCCAGAAGCAGGCTGATTTCGCGCAACAACTGCCGGAAGGACGCGGTGGAGGTGTCTTTCTCGCGCATGAGGGTCAACTTGTGCTGCACCAGGGGGTGCGAGACGACAGTCAGGTTTTCAATCATGGGCGGCCTCCAGCTTTTTCAGTATCCGGGATTTCGTATCTGCGTCACAAAAGGCGGCGTCAAGCGAGGTACGGGCGATTTTGTCAAACACGCCGTCATCCCAGTCAAAGGCGCGGTGCAGCATCTCGTACTCGCGCGCCATCGTGGTGTGAAAGAACGGCGGATCGTCGGTAGAGATTGTGACCTTGACGCCCCGGTTGAACATCTCGCCAATCGGGTGCTGCCGGAAGGTCGGGAAAATTCCAAGGGCGACGTTGGAGCCTGGGCAAAGTTCCAGCACGATGCCGCGTTCGGCTATTTCCTCGACCAGCGCCATATCCTCGATCGCCCGCGCTCCGTGGCCGATGCGTTCGACGCGCAGGTCATTGATGGCATCGCGAACAGACTCCGGTCCGCCCCATTCCCCGGCATGGGCGGTCAGGCGCAGCCCCGCTTCGCGGGCCATGTCGAAAGCGTACAGGAAATCCTTGGGCTTGCCGATCTTTTCATCGCCCGCAAGGCCAAACCCCACCACAAACCGCCCCGCCGTTTCCGCCGCACACAGCGCCGTCTGCCGCGCCTTGTCGGGGCCGAAATGGCGCACGGATGTGACGATGCCGCGCATGGTGATGCCGAAATCAGCCTCGGCCTTGGCGGCAGCCTCCTCGATCGCATGCAGATATTCGCGCCAGGCGGATAGGTCGCGGTTTCCGCAGAAGTCGGGGGCAAGGAATGTTTCGGTGTAGATGACACCGGATTTTGCGCTTTCCTCCAGCACAGCCAGGGTCAGGCGATAGAAATCCTCAGGGCTTTGCAGGGTGGTGACGGCGGCCTCATATACCTTGATGAAATTCCAGAAATCGGTGAAGCGGTAAGAGCCGTCCTCGTTGAACAGGCCCGACAGGTCCAACTTCTTCTGCTTGGCCATGCTGCGGATGAAGGCGGGCGGGGCGGCCCCTTCCAAATGCAGGTGCAGTTCGATCTTGGGGGTCACAGAAAGCTCCTTCCCGGCCCGTGCGAGGCAACACCCAGATGGGCCGCAACCGACGCCCCCACATCGACGAATGCGCAAGGGCCGATCGGCCCCGCCCCCACCCCGGCGCACAGAACCGGCACCTGTTCGCGGGTGTGTTCGGTGCCGGTCCAGGTGGGATCATTGCCATGATCGGCGGTGAAAATCGCCAGATCGCCGGGGCGTAGGGCCGTCAGAAACGCGCCGGCCCGGGTATCAAACCATTCCAGCGCCCTTGCATAGCCCGCCACATCGCGCGGGTGGCCGTACAGGCTGTCAAACTCGACAAAGTTGGCGAAGGTCAGGGAACTGGGGGCGGCGTCGTTTACCAAACTGTCCAGATGATCGAACAGGTCGGCGTCGGACTTGCCCTTGTGCAGGGCACCGATGCCCCGCATCGAGAAGATGTCGCCGATCTTGCCCACCGCATGGGTGTCGCGGCCCGCACCTTGGACCCAGTCCAGCAGGGTGGGGGCAGGGGGAGCGATGGCATAGTCATGGCGGTTGGGGGTGCGTTTGAAATCGCCGGGCGTGCCGGTGAAGGGGCGGGCGATAACGCGGCCTACCTTCATGGCGTGCAGGGTGGGGGCAAGGTCCTGACACAGCTTCAACAACCGATCGAGCCCGAAGGCCTGTTCATGGGCGGCGATCTGGAACACCGAATCCGCTGAGGTATAACAGATGGGCCAGCCGGTGCGCAGATGTTCGGCAATGTGCCGTTCGATGATCGGAACGCCCGAGGCGTGGCAGTTGCCAAGGATACCCGCGGTCCCGGCCAGTTGGCAGACCTGCGCCACCAGATCGGGCGGAAAGGCGGGCACGGTGTCCGGGAAATAGGTCCAGTCCCACGGCACCGGCACCCCGGCCAGTTCCCAGTGGCCAGAGGGCGTGTCCTTGCCCCGCGACACCTCGGCCGCCGCACCCCAGCGGCCCGTGGGGGTAGGGCCCGCCCGGCCCATGACGGCAGCCAGACCCAGACGGTCCAGATTGGGCAGGTGCAAAGGCCCCTTGCGGCCAAGATCGGCCCGTCCCGCCGCGCATTCGGCAGCGATATGGCCCAAGGTATCGGACCCCGCATCGCCGAAATCGGCGGCATCGGCGGCGCCGCCACAGCCCACCGAATCCATCACGATCAGAAAGGCGCGGGTCATCAGGATATCCGCTTCAAGATCAGGTCAGGTTCATCCGGCGGCGAGGCGGCCAAGACATAGGCGGCCTGAATCGTGCGGATCGCCTCATCCGCCTGCGCTTCGGTCGCGGCATGAACCATGCACAAGGGATCGCCAGCACCGACATCCTCGCCAATGCCCGCCAGATCGGACAGCCCGACCGAGGGGTTGATCTTGTCCCCCTCGCGCTGACGCCCGCCACCAAGGGCGACCACGGCAAGGCCCAGCAACTGCCCGTTGATGGTGTTGACATAGCCGCGCCCTAACGCAGGCACCTCGCGGATCACAGTGGCGGCGGGCAGGCGGTCGGGCCAGCGGTCCACAAAATCGGCAGGCCCGCCTTGGGCGGCGACCATGCGGCCAAACCAATCCGCCGCAGCCCCCGATTCCAGCGCCTGTTCAATCCGCCCCGCCCCATCCGCCGCATCATGGGCGATGCCACCCAGTGCCAAAGCCTCGCCCCCCAGCGCCTTGGTGATGTCCCACAGGGCCGAGTTGACCGAGGTGCCGGTCAGGGTTTCCATTACCTCTGACACCTCCAGCGCGTTGCCTGCGGCGGTGGCCAGGGGCTGGCTCATGTCGGTGATCAGGGCGGATGTCATGCAACCCGCCCCTTGGGCCGTGCTGACCAGCGCACGCGCCAAGGCTTCGGCATCGGCCAGCGTCTTCATGAACGCGCCCGAGCCGCATTTGACATCCAGCACCAACGCCTCCAACCCCGCCGCCAGCTTTTTGGACAGGATCGAGGCGGTGATGAGGTCGATGGATTCCACGGTGCCCGTCACATCGCGCACAGCATAAAGCCTGCGGTCGGCAGGGGCGATTTCGGCAGAAGCCGAGACGATGGCGCAGCGCACCTCCCGCATCTGGCGGCGCAACTGGTCTTCGGTCAGGATGGTGCGAAAGCCGGGGATCGCCTCCAACTTGTCCAGCGTGCCGCCGGTGTGGCCAAGGCCGCGACCTGAGATCATGGGCACATAGCCGCCACAGGCCGCAAGGGCAGGGGCCAGCAGCAGCGACACGCAATCGCCAATGCCGCCGGTCGAATGCTTGTCAATCACCGGCCCCGGCAGATCCCATTCCATCACCTTGCCCGAAGCTGTCATGGCTCGGGTCAGCGCCACGCGGCCCTGTTCGCCAAGGCCCTTGAGCAGCACCGCCATCGCAAAGGCCCCGGCCTGGGCATCGGACACAGCACCCGATGCCAGACCTGCCGCGAACCAGGTCAGTTCGTCAGCGGACGGTGTCGCGCCGTCGCGAATGCTGGCAATGATGCTGCGGGCGTCCATCAGGTGCGGGCCATGTGGGCGGCGGTAAAGACACCGGGCAGCAGTTCGGCCACCGTCATGGTCAGCGCCTTGCCATCCGTGGTGTGCATGGTGACGCGCACGTCCTGATCGGCAAATTCCGCGATCTTCTGGCGGCAACCGCCGCAGGGGGGCACGGGGTCGGGGCTGTCGGCAATCACGTGGATCTCGGCGATCCTTGTGTCACCGGCAGCGATCATGGCCGCGATGGCCCCGGCTTCGGCGCAGGTCCCTTCGGGGTAGGCGACGTTTTCGACATTGCAGCCCAGATGGACCCCGCCCGAGGTGGCGCGGAGGGCGGCGCCCACCTTGAACCGGGAATAGGGCGCATAGGCGCGCAGGCGCACGGCGGTTGCGGCGTCTTTCAGCATGGGGACCTCGCTGGCGTTGACCATTTGATCAGGATTGTGGGCCGGTTTGCCCGCTGTTGCAAGCGCCGCAACCGGGGGTTTCACACCCCCGACCCCATTGCCCCGGGGGGCAATGGGGTTCCCCCGTGGAGTATTTTGGCCAGAATGAAAGGGTTAGATCGTCGTCACCGGGTTGCCGGGCAGGGATACTTCCAGCAGTTCAAGGTCGGTGGTTGTGTCGCTGTACCGGGTGGCCATGCCGGGGGGGATGACAAAGGCATCGCCGGGTGACAGGCGGTAGGGGTCTTTGCCCTCACCCTCAAGCGTCATTTCGCCCGATAGGACAAAGGTGAACAGGATGTCGCCGTCGTGTTTGGTCCACGGTGCGGGGCCGGTGGGGCGGGCGACCATGACCGAGGCGACGCCGCCAGTGTTCTGGTGGATCAGGGTATCGCGCGCTTCGAACCCCGGGATGCGGAAGGGGGCATAGGTGCCCTTGGCGGCTAGGGAATGGACAAAGCGCTGGCCGTCCCAGACGCGGTCGGGGCGGAAATAGGGGGTGGGCAGGTTCATCTCGTGGTCAATCTCGGTCACATGCTCGGCTGGGACGCCGATTTCGACAACCTGAACGCCTTCGGAATGCAGGACCTTGTGGCGGATGCCGGGCGGCTGGATGAAGCAGTCGCCCGCCGCAATGCGCAGTTTGCCGCCCTGATCCTCGTACAGGACATCGACCCAGCCTGCGACGCAGAAGATGAGTTGGAAGCCGACCTTGTGGTAATGCACCATGTCGGGCACCGGGCCGTCGGGCACGCGGATGTGGCTGGCGATCATGGCACCGCCAAGGCGGGTGGGGATAAGGTCGCGGTATTCCATGCCGGCGCGGCCAATCACCCAAGGCGCCTGATCGGCCAGACGGCGGACGACAAAGGCGTGTTCGGTGGCGGGCAGGACCAGCGGCGGGTTCAGGGCATCAATTTCGATGCGCGTGCCGTTCGGGGCGGTCAGTTCCCGCTTGCCATCGGCAAAGCCCGCATCATCGGTCAGAATGCGGATGGTGCCTGGAGCCTCGGGCGCGCCCTTTTGAATGCGGATGCGCAACCCGTGGCCCGACAGAACCGCCACCTCGGGGTTGTCGGCGGGATAGATCATGTCCAGCCGCATCCCCAGAACCTTGGTGTAAAACGGCAGATCGTTCCGCAGTTCCTGTGTGGGCAAGCGAATCTCGGCACGTGTCGCGTCGGGGGTGTCTGTCATGGTATTCTCTGGTTGTTTTGGTAAGACTGCGGCTTTGACGGGTGATTTGCAAGGGAACCCGAACGGGGTTGTACCAAACCGGGACTATCTGCCGAAGCGGAGATAGTTTAAGGGTAAACTAAAATCAGGAGAGGCCAGGCATGGAAGAGGTTCGGCAAGAGAACGCACGGCAGGCGGCACTGGATTACCACGAATTCCCCAAGCCCGGGAAGCTGGAGATCCGGGCGACCAAGCCCCTGGCCAATGGCCGTGACCTTGCCCGCGCCTATTCCCCCGGCGTGGCCGAAGCCTGTCTGGAGATCAAGGCCGATCCTGCCACGGCCAGCCGGTACACCATTCGCGGCAACCTTGTGGGTGTCGTGACCAACGGCACCGCCGTCCTTGGCCTTGGAAACATTGGCGCTTTGGCCTCCAAACCGGTGATGGAGGGCAAGGCGGTCCTGTTCAAGAAATTCGCCAATATCGACTGTTTCGACATCGAGTTGAACGAACCTGACCCGGTCAAGCTGGCCGCTATTGTCTGCGCGCTGGAGCCGACCTTTGGTGCGATCAATCTGGAGGACATCAAGGCCCCCGATTGTTTCATCGTTGAACAATTGTGCCGAGAGCGAATGAAAATCCCTGTGTTCCATGACGACCAGCATGGCACGGCCATCGTCGTGGGTGCGGCTGCGACCAATGCGCTGCTGGTGGCGGGGAAGAAGTTCGAGGATATAAAGATCGTGTCCACAGGTGGCGGGGCGGCGGGGATTGCTTGCCTCAACATGCTGGTCAAGCTGGGGGTGCGGCGCGAGAACATCTGGCTGTGTGACATTGACGGGCTGGTCTATCACGGGCGGACATCGGAAACCTCGGCCCAGAAGGCGGCCTTTGCCCAAGGCACGGTTCCGGCCAAGCTGGCAGATGTGATCGGTGGGGCGGATCTGTTCCTGGGCCTGTCCGGCCCCGGGGTTCTGACGCCCGATATGGTGGCCCAGATGGCCCCGCGCCCGATCGTCTTTGCGCTGGCGAACCCGACACCGGAAATCCTGCCCGACGCCGTGCGCGCCGTTGCCCCCGATGCCATCATCGCGACCGGGCGCAGCGACTTTCCCAATCAGGTCAACAACGTGCTGTGTTTCCCCTTCATCTTTCGCGGTGCGCTGGATGTGGGGGCGACCACGATCAATGCCGCGATGGAACTGGCCTGTATCGACGGCATTGCGGCCCTTGCCCGCGCCACCACCAGCGCGGAGGCGGCTGCTGCCTATACCGGGGAACAACTGACCTTTGGCGCGGACTATCTCATCCCCAAACCCTTTGACCCGCGCCTGATTGGCGTCGTCGCAAGTGCCGTGGCCAAGGCGGCGATGGAAACCGGGGTGGCGACCAGACCCATCGCCGATCTGGAGGCGTATCGTCAAAAGCTGGATGGGTCGGTGTTCAAGTCCGCCCTGATCATGCGCCCGGTGTTCGAGGCGGCAAGCACCTCGACCCGGACGATCATCTTTGCGGAAGGCGAGGATGAGCGGGTTCTGCGCGCCGCCAATGCCATGCTGGAAGAGATGACGATCAAGCCCATTCTGATCGGTCGCCCCGAAGTGATTGCCACGCGCTGCGAACGCGCGGGCCTGCCGATCCGGCCTGACCGGGATTTTGAGATCATCAACCCCGAGAATGACCGCCGCTACCGCGATTACTGGGGCAGCTATCACGAATTGCTGCAACGTCAGGGGGTTACCCCTGACACCGCCCGCGCCATCATCCGCACCAATTCGACCGCGATTGCCGCTGTGGCCGTGCACCGGGGCGATGCCGACAGCATGATCTGCGGGGCCTTTGGCCAGTATCTGTGGCATATGAACTATGTCCGCCAAGTGCTGGCACGGGGCGGCCTGCACCCGCGTGGGGCGCTGTCGCTGATGATTCTGGAAGATGGGCCGCTGTTTGTGGCCGATACACAGGTCAACCCGATCCCAACGCCCGAACAAATCGCCGAAACAGCCATCGGTGCCGTCCGCCACGCCCGCCGCTTTGGCGTGGCGCCCAAGGTGGCGCTGTGTTCGCATTCCAACTTTGGCAACCTCGACAGCGACAGCGGACGCCGGATGCGCGCCGCGATGGAGATATTGGACAGCCGCGAGGTGGATTTCGAATATGAGGGCGAGATGAGCCTGGATGCCGCCCTTGACGCCGAACTGCGCCACCGGATGTTCCCCAACGCGCGCCTGCAAGGGGCCGCGAACATTCTGATTTTCGGCTATACCGACGCTGCCAACGCCGCCCGCAACATGCTGAAGATGAAGGCGGGGGGGCTGGAGGTGGGGCCGATCCTGATGGGCATGGGCAACCGGGCGCATATCGTCACACCTTCCATCACGGCACGGGGGTTGCTGAACGTCTCGGCCCTCGCGGCAACGCCGGTGTCACACTACGGGTGAGGGCAAGGGTTGAAAGGCTGGACATTGACAGACATCGGGCTAACCTTGGCAACAGTTTGCCCTGCAATAGGTTCACCGGAACTGCCGTGAAAGAAAGCTTTGATGAACCCCGGTTCTTGGCCCTGCTGAACCTTGCCGGTCCAGAGACGGGGCACGAGCTTTTGTTGCGACTGGACGAGGATCTGTCGCGCGTGGCCGCAGCCTTGGCCAAGGCGGCCATTGGGCCCGATCGTCTGGCCTTGCGCGAACAAAGCCATGTGTTGCTGGCGATTTCCGGCACAGTGGGGGCGGATGGGTTGTATGTTCTGGCCGAACGGCTGAACCGGCTGGTTCGCGCCCTCGAACCTGCCCCGGTGTCGGATGTTCTGGCCGAAATCGCCGTGCTTTTGGACCAGTTGATCGCTCGCGTCAGGTCGGCGCAAAAGGACCACGCGGCACAACCATGAAACAACCCGCCCCCCAAGCTGGCAAATCGTCTGTCCTGCTGATCGAGGATACCCCCTCGCTGCAACTGATTTATCAGACTGTGTTGCAGGGGGCGGGGTATCAGGTGCGGGTTGCGGGGTCGGCCGCCGAAGGCATGGCGACCTTTGTCGCAGCGGGCTCTCAGGTGGTGTTGCTGGACCTGGGCTTGCCTGACCGGGATGGGTTGGAGATGATCCACGAAATGCTGGCGGTGCGGCCCGGCACCAAGATTGTGGTCATCACGGCCAACGGGTCCATCAACAAGGCGGTCGCGGCAATGCGGGCCGGTGCGCATGAATTTCTGGTCAAACCCTTTGACGAGGGGCGCTTTTTAAGTGCGGTCAGCAACGCGACAGGTGCGCCGCCGACCCGGCACGCACCTGCCAGTGTCGCTGCGGGCAAACCGGTGCAACTGCCCCCCCAGCGCCCCTTTCTGGGCTCGTCCGAGGTGATGCAGCGGATCCACTCCAAGATCGCCTCGGTCGCAAATTCGATGGCCACCGTCTTCATCACCGGCGAAAGCGGCACGGGCAAGGAACTGTGCGCCTTGGCAGTTCATGGCACATCGGCGCGGGCCAAGGGCCCCTTCATCGCGCTGAACTGTGGTGCCATCCCGCATGACCTGCTGGAATCCGAGGTGTTCGGCCATGTCAAAGGGTCCTTCACCGGCGCGATTTCCGACAGGCCGGGGGCCGCCGCCGCCGCCGATGGCGGCACGCTGTTTCTGGATGAAATCTGCGAAATGGCCCCGGCGCTGCAGACCAAACTGCTACGGTTCCTGCAAACCTCGACCGTGCTGCCAGTCGGGTCCAATCGCCCGCAAAAGGTGAATGTGCGCATCATCTGCGCCACCAACCGCGACCCGCTGGACGCCGTTCGCCGCGGCCAGTTCCGCGAGGATCTGTATTACCGGCTGTTTGTTGTGCCGATCCACATGCCGCCGCTGCGCGACCGGGGCAATGATGTGATCGAAATTGCCGAAGCCGCTTTGGCCCAGTTCGCCGGTGAAGAGGGCCGCGTGTTTGACGGCCTGTCGCGCGATGTGGCCGACCTGTTTCGCCGTCTGCGCTGGCCCGGCAATGTGCGTCAGGTTCTGAACGTGATCCGCAATGTGGTGGTGCTGAACGATGGCGGCTTGGTCACCCCCGCCATGTTGCCCGAGGACCTGACCACCACCAGCGAAACCCGTCCGCTGAACCCGCAAACCGCCCTGACGGACCACACGGAACCCACCCTTGACGGCCTCCTTGGCCGCCCCCTGGCCGAGGTGGAGCGGATCATTGTCACCGCGACCCTGGCGCTGCACGGTGGTTCTGTCCCCAAGGCCGCCCGCGTGCTGGATCTGTCCCCCTCGACCCTTTACCGCAAGCTGGAGGCCTGGGGCAAAACCCCCGCCTCGTGAAACGCCCGTTGGGTGTTTTGCCAGATCAGGCCTAACGCCGCCAACTGCCGCGCGGCCTCATCTGCCTGTCCCTCATGCCATGCTGCTTCGATGTCGGACAGATAGCTGCCCAAGGCCTTGGCCCCAAACATCGCGGCCGAACCTTGAATGCGGTGCAGAACCCGGAAAACCTCGTCATCAGGCTTGGCCCGCTGCAAGGTGGCTACGATCATGTCCACCTGCGCCGCCGTCTCCGTCAGGAAACGGCCAGCCAGCGCCTTTGTCTTGGCTTCACCCAGATGCTGGACCAATTCCTGCATCACGTCGTCGCACAACAATTTGTCGGCCACAACTTCGGCCCCGATCCCGGCCTCCAGGAAGCCATCCAGCACGGCCTTCAGCATGGCGCGTGTGATGGGCTTGACCAGAATGCGCTCCATCCCTGCCTTGCGGAACCGGGCGGCCTCTTCGGGCAGGGCATGGGCGGTCATGGCCACGATCGGGCTATGCGCCGAGGCCCCCTCGCCGGTCAGAATCGCTTGCGTCGCTTGCAAACCGTCCACCCGAGGCATCGAGATATCCATCAAGATCAGATCGAAGGTCCGCGCATTGGCAAGGGTGATCCCCTCTTCGCCATCATGCGCCTCGAACACCTCGACCCCTTCTTTTTGCAGCATGGCGCGCACGATGACGCGGTTGAATTCATTGTCTTCAACCACCAGAACGCTCAAATGCCGTTTCGGTTCGGCCTCATCCGGGGCAGCCACAACGGGCGGCTCCTCGATGATCTGCAAGGGCAGGCTGACCCGGAACTGGCTGCCCACGCCTTCCTGACTTTGCACGGTCAGCGTCCCGCCCATCTGATCGACAATCCGCCTGACAATCCCCAGCCCCAGACCCGTCCCCTCCCAGCGCCGCGCATAGGTGGCGTCCAGCGTCACGAAGTCATCAAAGATCCGCCCAAGGTCGGCCTGCGAGATGCCGATCCCGGTATCGGAAATCAAAATCTCGGTTGGGCCCTGGTCGGACAGATGGGTGACGTCGATCTGGATCGTGCCGTCGCGCGTGAACTTGACCGCGTTGCCGATCAGATTCTGCAAGATGTGCTGCATCAGCGCCCTGTCGCAGGTCACCCAAGTGCGGCCATCCGCTGGCCCGCCGAACAGGATAGTGTTGCCGTTGGCCTGACAGGTGGGCCTTTGGTTCGCCATAACCTCTTGAACAAGGGTGGACAGGTCAACCGGAACCAGCGTCAAGGGTGCCTTGCCACTGTCCAGACGGGCAATTTCCAGAACATCGCTGACATGCTGCATCAGCACCTGCCCCGAGGTTTGCATGATCCGCAGGTATTCGCGCTGCTCGGGCTGCAACTTGGTCGTTTCCAGCAACTCGATCGTGCCGATCATGCCATTCAGCGGGGTGCGAATCTCATGGCTCATCACGACCAGCAGATCGGCCTTGGCCTTTTCGCCCGCTTGCGCCTTGTCCCGGGCGGCGATCAGGACTTCTTCAGCGGCCAGTTGCTCGGACAGATCGCGCAGAAAGGCCACAAACAGCGCTGTTTCACCCTCGCCCCCCTGCGAGACCGACAGTTCGGCTGGAAACAACCGCCCGTCCTGATGGCGCGCGGTGACGCGAAGCTTGCCTTGGTCGTGCTGGCTGGGTGGCAGCCCCGGTCGGAACAATGCCTCCCCGTCGACCTGCACCACCTGCAACAGGGCCATGTCCGCGCCCACTGCCTGATCGCGGGTGTAGCCCAGCGAGTGACAGGCCGCCGCGTTGAAATCGATAATGCGGCCGCGGCTGTCCATGGTCACAATCGCCTCCAGCGTGGTGGAAACGATGGAATCCAGCCGTGACAGGGTTGCAAGGTTCTCGGCCGCACGCCGGCGGAGATTGCGCAACAGTCTCACCAATGCGATCACCAGTGCCACCAAAAATGCCACCAGCACGGCCGTCAGCACCTCGGCCATTTCCAAGGTGCGCACGACTTGGCGCCGGTTCTCATCGGTCAGCCGGGAGATGAGGGCGACCCCTTTCAGGCCGATCGTTCGCGCATCCTCGGCCACGGCCTTTGCCTGACGTTCCAACTCTTCCAGCCCCTGCAACAGCCCTTCATCCGGGCCGTCAATCACAGGGACCTGCTGGTCCAGAAACGATGTCAGTCGCAGGATGCTGGAATTAAACCCAGGCTGTTCGCGCAACCCGTCAAAGACGTCGCCCACCCTCAGGGTCCGGATGCGGCTGTACAGCACGTCAAACCGCAAACGGACCATCTTCAACTGGCCCTCACCCTCCTGCACCGCATCCGCGGCCAGCATCAGCTGGATCAACTCCACCTCGATCTGCGACAGGGCCCATTGCCAATTGTCAGACCGGGCTTCGCTTTCGGCCCTGATCTGGCGCTGCACATCAATCGACAGCGCCGTGATGCTGATCGCAAAAACCAGCAGGAACATGCCTGCCACAGTCAGGCGCAGCCTGATGGATCGCAAGAACTGAAAGCGGGCGGGTTGCGTCACGCGGGAAGGTCCTGTTGCACGCTGTGGCCGCTTATCGCATCACTTCGATCCGGTCGAGTTGCCATATGCTGCGGGAAAAGGCGATGTCGGTCCGGTATTTTATATTGGTATCAAACGGATAGATTAACCAGACCGGTCCCTTGTCGCGTACCGACATCTGCGCGCCATCTGTCAGATAGGCCAGGATCGGGCCGTCGTCATAGGCTTCAGAGGCTGGGAATTCGATCGCATAGTCATTCAGCGCATGCAGTTTCAGCAGATCGTTTTCAATCTCAAACGCCGCAGCCAGCGTCTTCAGCGATATGCCGGTGTAAACATGGGCACCATCGGTCCAGATGGTTGAGGTTGTCATCTCAACCTCGCCCAAGGCGCGCAGCATGTCGACGTCAAACAAAACCTCACCGCCGGGAAAGCGTTCCGTGTCCAGCCCGACGACGGTCAGGATCACAGGGCCCACGGGCGTTTCAAAGGACTCGCCTTGGCTCCCCCCGGCCAATATGCAAATTGCAGCGATGCAAGCAAAAAGCGTCCGAAACGATTTCATGCGACATTCCCAAATTGACACTGTCATCACTTAGCCCTAGCGGAAACCAAAACGCGACAAAAAATCAACTAACCGAAAGGATAGGGTTGCCCTGAACTGATCCATGCGATGGTATGGACACATAAACTTCGATATCTGCGGCCTGGTGACGTGTTGGTGCCTCTCCCCTGCACCGCATAGGGAATTTGACGGATGACGCGTATTCTGGTGGCTGACGATCACGACCTGGTGCTGGAGATGATCGCAGCCCGTCTTGTGGCCGAGGGATTTGACGAGGTGCAACTGGCCTCTGATGTCGACCAATCACTGGCTCTGGTGGCCACGGCGCGGTTTGACCTGATCCTGGTTGACTACGAAATGCCCGGCATGAACGGCCTGTCCGGCCTCGCACGGCTGATCAAGGCCAATCGTCCCCATCCGGTGGCCCTGATTTCAGGCGCAATTTCAACCGACACAGCGGCGACAGCACTGGAAATGGGGGCTGCGGGGTTCGTGCCCAAGACACTCGGGTCGCGCAATCTGGTGGCAGCCGTCAAGGCGATGATCGCGGGCGAGGTGTTTGCGCCTGTTTCACTCATCCCCAAGGGGCCAGAGGGGCTGCTCAGCGGGCGAGAG
>CAMDHB010000053.1 GCA_945897655.1 Pseudorhodobacter antarcticus | reverse complement strand
GGCTGTGCCGCCGCACAGGTCCAGGATCATCTGGGTTGCAAGGTCGAGCCCGGCCAAGGTGAAGGCCGGATCGACACCGCGTTCAAAGCGGTAGCGGGCGTCCGAGTTGATCTTCAGCGCGCGCCCGGTGGCGGCGATCGTGATCGGGTCCCAGAAGGCGGATTCAAGGAACACTTCGGTCGTCTCGGGCGCGCAGCCAGAGACTTCGCCCCCCATGATACCCGCCAGAGATTCCGGGCCAGCATCGTCGGAGATGACCATTTGGCCGGGGCGCAGGGTGTAGGTCTTGCCATCCAGCGCCAGAAACTCCTCACCGCCCGCAGCTGGATGGATGCGCAGGGTGCCATGCACCTTGGCCGCATCGAACACATGCAGGGGGCGGTTCAGGCCGAAGGTGAAATAGTTGGTGATGTCAACCAGCGCCGAAATCGGACGCAGGCCGATGGCCTTGAGCCGGTCAGCGAGCCAGGCCGGAGAGGGGCCGTTGGTGACGCCCGAAATGGTGCGACCGGCGAAATGCGGGCAGCCCTTGGCTTTCAGCGCAGGGTCGATGGCGACCTGCACGCGGGAAGGGCCGTGGCCCTTGATGGTGGGAATGCTAACGGGGTTCAGCGTGCCCAGGCCACGGGCGGCCAGATCGCGGGCGATGCCGCGAATGCCCAGCGCATCGGGGCGGTTCGGCGTGACCTTGATATGCACCATCGGGTCATTCAGACCACGGTAGTCGATGAAACGGGCCCCGAGCGGCGCATCTGCGGGCAGGTCGATGATCCCGTCATGGTCGTCCGACAGCATCAATTCGCGTTCCGAACACAGCATGCCGTTTGATTCGACCCCCCGGATCACGCCGGGCTTCAGGTCCACCCCCGTGCCCGGCACATGGGTGCCCACCGGGGCAAAGACACCTATCAGGCCGGTGCGGGCATTGGGCGCGCCACAAACGACCTGAACCTCCTCCATCGCGGTGCCCGGACCGCCGGGATAGGTGGCGACACGGCACAGCCGCAGACGGTCGGCATTGGGGTGGGGCTGCGCCTCGATCACCTGACAGATGCGGAAGGCTCCCAAGGATTCGGCTGGGTTTTCAACACCCTCCACCTCCAGCCCCAGGTCGGTCAGGGCGTAAAGGATATCCTCCAGCGTGGCTTCGGTGTGCAGATGGTCTTTCAACCAGGAGATCGTGAATTTCATGGACGCGGCCCCTTGGGGAATGTTGCAGCCGGGATTAGCCTAAGCGGCGGTAAAGGGGAAGCGGTGCGTGGGCGGTTTCCAACCCGGAAACGGGTTGTCGCCGGGTTCGCGGGGCATTTGCCATATTTGGCCGGGCGCTATGGTGTAGAAAGCGCGGATGGACCCGATGACCGACATCCCCAAAGACCGCAAGCCACACCACCCGTTGCGGGTGATTGTGCTGCTGGGCATGACGGCGTTGTTGTTCTTGATGCTCCTTAACCGCTTCAGCGCGGGTGCGGGTTAAGTCAGCACTTTGATCAGGCGGAACCGTTCGCAGACCAGCAGCATATCCGGCTGCCAGCCGCCATTGCGTTCAAAGTATGCGCGGTGATCGGCGGCCCAGCCATCAAGGCTGTCATTCTCACCCTCGGCCAGGGCAAAGCTTTCATCGACATCACAAAAGCGGCGGGTGGTGACTTCGGTGGTTTCGATCAACAGGGCCGGCGTGCCGTCCCAGTTCAGGGCGATGTCCTGACGGCCCACTTGCGGCATCGTCTCGCCCCCATGCGTATAGTCACTGAGCGCGCCGCAAGTGGCGGTTTTGTGCCCTTGACGGACCAATTCCAGAAGGCGCGCGCACAGGTCAGGGCCGTCGCCAAAGGTAAAGGTGGTGGTCGTCACGACGACAGGCCACCTGCCAGATCGGGCATGTCCAGCGCGGCAAAGCCGTAGTGGCGCAACCAGCGCAGGTCGGATTCAAAGAAGGCGCGCAAATCGGGTATGCCATATTTCAACATTGCGATGCGGTCGATGCCCATGCCAAAGGCAAATCCTTGCCATTTTGCAGGATCGACGCCAGCCGCCGCCAGAACCTTGGGGTGGACCATGCCGGAACCCAGGATCTCCATCCACTTGTCGCCCTGACCGATTTTCAGCTGGCCGCCTTCCCATGAACAGCGGATGTCGACCTCGGCCGAGGGTTCGGTAAAGGGGAAATGGCTGGCGCGGAAGCGCAACTCGACCGAGGGCACCTCGAAAAACGCCCGGCAGAATTCTTCCAGCACCCACTTCAGATTGGCCATCGAGATGTCGCGGTCAATCGCCAGACCCTCGACCTGATGGAACATCGGCGTATGCGTCTGGTCCATGTCCATCCGGTACACGCGACCGGGGGCGATCACGCGGATGGGCGCTCCTTGCGCCGCCATTGCGCGAATCTGCACCGGGCTGGTGTGGGTGCGCAACACATGGGGCGGGCGGTTGTCGCCGGGGGCACGGTTCATGAAGAAGGTGTCATGTTCCTGCCGGGCGGGGTGTTCGGGCGGGATGTTCAGCGCGTCGAAATTGTACCAGTCGCTTTCCACCTGCGGCCCTTCAGCGACGGCAAAGCCCATGTCGGCAAAGATCGCGGTCAACTCTTCCATCACCTGGCTGACCGGGTGGATCGTGCCGCGCGGTCGGTTGCGGCCGGGTAGGGTGACATCCAGCCATTCGGTGCGCAGCCGTTCGTCCAGCGCCGCATCGCCCAAGGCCGCCTTCTTGGCGCGTAGGGCGGCGTCAATCTCGTCCTTCAGGGCGTTCAGCATGGCACCAGCGGCCTTGCGCTGATCGGGTTCCATGCGGCCCAGCGATGCCATCTGGGCCGAGATTTCGCCCTTTTTGCCAAGGGCGGCGACCCGCACCTCCTCCAGCGTGGCTTCGTCGGCGGCGGCGGCCACTGCGGCAAGGTATTTGGCTTTCAGCGCGTCCATCGCGGCCTCCATCAGATGCGCGATGGTGCTAGCCGGATGGCGGGCGGGATGCAAGCCAGCTATTCAACCGCACCCGGCCCGTGATGCAGGATGGTGGGCACGATCAGGTCTTCCTCATCCGTCAGATGGCGGTCCAGAAGGGTGCCGATGCCTTGCAGGTCGGTCAAAAAGGCGCCGGTTGCCGTGGCATGGGTCGGGCCCTGCCAGCCAGTCAGCACCGCATTGGCGGCGGTGGTAAAGCGGTGCAGCAGGCCGTCGATGGCGTGGTGATCGGTTTCCAGCATCTGAAAGCCGCGCTCCAGCCGGCGTTCCAGCCGGGTCAGGCGGGGGAAGAAATGCTGATCCTCGATCTGGTGGTGGCCGTGCAATTCGGTCAGAAACCGGTTGCCCATGCGCGACAGGGATGCGGCATGGCGTTCAGGGTCCATGCGGCCATCCAGCACCGCCTGCGCCTCGGCCATCATGCGGGCGGTCAATGTGCGAAAATTCAAATGACGGTCCAGCCAGAAGGCCACCAGACCATCAAAATTGTTGTGAAAGGTCCAGCCGTCGCGCGGGTAATCGGCCAGCAGCACGGTCAGGGCCTCGGGCAGGCCCGGGCGGGTGGTCAGGGAAAGATCGGTCATCGACGGCCTATAACAGGCCCGCGGGGCAAAGCCAAACGGCTTTGGCCTTCAGAAGAAATCAGTGGCGGTCAGGTCGGCGGCGGTCAGCAGGCGAGGGATATCCTCGACCAGCAGCACCTCGCCGTTGTGCAGGATCTGCACGCGGCCCGCGGACAGGGTGGTGATGGTCAGGCTGGCAAAGCTAGCGTCCAGATCGATGCGGTCATCGCCGTTTCCAAAATCAAGGATCCTGTCGCTTGAGCCATCTGTCACCAGAACAAAGGTGTCGGCCCCGATGCCGCCATTCAAGACATCCGCGCCTGTGCCATCATTCAACAGATCGTCGCCTTCAAAACCGATCAGAACATCACTGCCGCTGCCGCCAAACAGCTGATCGTTATCGGATCCGGCGGCCAGACGGTCCTGCCCCTCACCACCGAAAAGGATATCCTCGCCCCAGTTGCCGGTCATGGTGTCGTTGCCCAGACCGCCCAGAATGCTGTCATTGTCATTGCCACCAAACAGCCCGTCATTGCCGCTGCCGCCGATCATCGTGTCATCCTGCGCGCCGCCATGCAGGATGTCCGCGCCGGTGCCGCCCTCCAATCGGTCCGCCGACAGGCCGCCCACCAGAATATCCGCGCCACCGTTGCCGATCAGCCGGTCATGCAGCACGGTCCCCGTCAGCATTTCGCCTGCCGCCGTGCCGGTCTGCGTGCGCGGCTGTGTACCAAAACCGAAATCGGCATAGGTCAGGCCGTCGACACTGTCTGGCAGCAACCTTTCGCGGGTATAGGCCACGACCTGATCAAGATTGACGCTGTTGGCACGGGGCAGGTACAGCGCCTGCGTGCCCGCGTCCGTGCTCGTGGTCAGGCGCAAGGCCACAAAACTGCCATCCCCGTTGGTCCCGGTGTAAAAGACCCGCACCACCACCATGTGCCGGGTGGCAAGGTCGGTGGCATCCAGATCAATGGGCAAGGAAAAGTCGGGCCCGAACAGCAGTTGTGGTTCAACCCCATAAGCGCCCTTGGCAGTGACCTGTATCACCCCGTCGGTATCGGTGATCATCGCATCAACCGCTGACGTGTTCAGCGGATGGCCATCCCCGCCAAACTGCACCGCCAGCGCCCGGCCTGACTGAAGCGCGCCATACATCGCCGTCTGGCCGTGGCCGACATATTGAAAGGGTGTGACGGGGCCAATGGGGGTGCTGGTGGCCACTGTCGCCACGGCTTCGGGGGCATGAATGGCGGGCAGGATATAGAAATCCTTGCCGCGTGTGTTGAAGTGGGCAACCGTATAGGCATAGGCCGTGCCGTCCAGCAAGGTTCCGCTGATCTGGCGCATGTCCAGCACGGGCGGGGCTGCCATGTTCAGACCACAGAGGTTGTAGATGGTGCCAAGGTCGCGTGATTGCATGAGGCTGTCGGTATCGGTCACCGTCAGGAAGGTCGATGACACCTCACCCGTCGCAAGATTGACGCGCAGAAGCTGACCGGAATAAATTGCCATCTTGACCCCACCTTGCCCAAAAAAATCGTCATGAATGGCGGGCGTCTAGCATGGATCGGCGGGGTTTGCGCACAAAATGGCGTGAAATTGCTGTCACACATGAAAAAACCCCGCAGGGGTGCTGCGGGGCTTTTCGGCATCTGTTGTGCTTGGCCTCAGGCGGGCAGGGCGGCCTTGGCTTGGGCAGCGATCGCGTTGAACGCCTCGGGCTCATGCACGGCCAGATCGGCCAGAACCTTGCGGTCCACAACGATGCCGGCCAAAGCCAGACCGTTGATCAGACGCGAGTAGGTGAAGGCCGGGTCGTACAGGCGCACAGCGGCGTTGATACGGGCAATCCACAGGGCGCGGAAGTTGCGCTTGCGCTGCATCCGGTCGCGGGTTGCGTACTGCTGGGCCTTGTCGACAGCCTGCGTGGCCGTCTTGAAGTTGGTCGAGCGGGCGGCGTAATAGCCTGCCGCCTTCTTGATCACCTTGCGGTGACGGGCGTGGGTGACAACGCCGGATTTTACGCGGGACATCTGGTGCTCTCCTTACCGGTCGTAGGGCATGTATTTCTTGACGATTTTCGCGTCCGACGCGCAGAGGATCATGGCCCCCGAAGCGTCGCGCACAAATTTCGTCGAGCGTTTGATCATGCCGTGGCGTTTGCCGGCGGGGCCGGCCTTCACACGACCGGAGGCCGTGAAGCTGAAACGCTTCTTGGCCGCCGACTTGGTCTTCATCTTGGGCATTTCCATCTCCGTGGTTGCAGGCGCGGTTCGGCATGCCACGTGGGCCGACAGCGCAGGGTATTCGAAGACTTGGCTATAGGGGGGACTGGGACAGGGTGCAAGCCGAAATGCGGCAGGTGTCGCGTGTCAGTTCAGATAGCGGCCGATCACGGTGAAAAACACGTTTGGAAGATCGGCAAAGGTATAGCCGCGCGGATTTTGGGTCAGCGCGACCACGATCAACACCCCACCGATGAGCATGACCACAGCGCCTGACCGCGGCGCGCGGCCTTCGGCATAGGCTGACAGAAGGCTGGGCACCGACAGGGCGCAAAGCACAAGGCCGACGACCAGAATCAGGTCTGTATCCATCGAACCACCTACCTACTGACCTGCGGGATGGCAGGCCCATTGCAAGATGCCCGAACCCGAAGGGGCGACAGCGGGCAGGACCTGCGCCTGCCCGCCGTTTGATTATTCGGGATCGACCTTGGAAATCAACCGCTCATCACAGGGGGCCACGCGCAGGATGTTGGTGGTGCCCTTGACGTTGAAGGGCACGCCTGCGGTCAGCACGATCATATCTTCGACCTGGGCGAAACCGTCGCGGCGGGCGACATGGATTGCGGCCAGAACGGCACCCTTGAACCGTTCCTGCGGTTCGCAGATCGCATTGTGCAGACCCCAGGTCAGCGCCATACGGCGGGCGGTCGACATCAGTGGTGTCAGCGCGATGATCGGCACGCGCGGACGTTCGCGCGCAACCAGGGCGGCGGTGGTGCCCGATTGCGAGAAGCAGGCGATGGCCTTGATATTGGTCGCTTCGGCAATCTCGCGCGCGGCGGCCACGATGCCGTCACCGATGGTTTCGCGCTGAATGACGCGGCTGGCCTCGATCACCTGACGGTAGGTCGGGTCCTTTTCGACCGAGATGGCGACGTTGTTCATCGTCGTCACGGCTTCGATCGGATATTTGCCCGCTGCCGATTCGGCCGACAGCATGATGGCGTCCGCACCCTCGTAGATGGCCGTCGCCACGTCCGACACTTCGGCGCGGGTGGGAACCGGTGCTTCGATCATTGATTCGAGCATCTGGGTCGCCACGATCACCGGCTTGGCCGCAGCACGCGCGCCCCGGATCAGACGCTTCTGGATCGGCGGCACGGTATAGACCGGCAGTTCCACCCCCAAATCGCCCCGGGCACCCATGATGCCATCCGACCCCTGCAGAATGGCGTCATAGGCCTTTACGGCTGCGGGTTTTTCAATCTTGGATAGAATCGCAGCGCGGCCACGGGCCAGCGCACGCGCTTCGATCACGTCTTCGGGACGCTGCACAAACGACAGCGCCAGCCAGTCAACGCCCAATTCGCAGGCAAATTCCAGGTCGACTCGGTCCTTTTCGGACAGCGCGGCCATCGGCAGCACCACGTCAGGCACGTTCACGCCCTTGCGGTTGGAAATCACGCCACCCACGGTAACCGAGCAGTTGGCATAGTCCTTGCCGCAGTCCACCACCTTCAGCCGGATCTTGCCGTCATTGACCAGCAGCGATGCGCCGGCCTCCAATGCCGCAAAAATCTCGGGGTGGGGCAGTTGCACGCGGGTCACGCCACCGGGTGTCGAGGACAGGTCCATGCGGAACGCGGCCCCTTCGACCAGCATTTCGCCGTCGGGGTTGGAAAACACGCCAACGCGCAGTTTGGGGCCCTGAAGATCGGCCAGAATCGCAATCGGGCGGCCTGTATCCTGCTCGACTTGACGGATGATCGTGTGACGGGCGCGGATGTCCTCGTGCACGCCATGGCTCATGTTCAAGCGGAACACGTCGGCGCCAGCCTCAAACAGGGCGCGGATGGTGGCGTAGTCACTGGAAACCGGGCCAAGCGTCGCCACGATCTTTACATTTCGAAGGCGTCTCATGCCTTGTTCCTTTTCATCGCATATGGTTGCGGTGGGTCGCGGGTCTTATGGCTCAATTGACCCAAGGGGGCAACCAGCGCATTGGACATTAATCAGGCAACATGAACAATCAACGACACAGGGTCTGTGCCTGCCTGTTTTTCGGGCAGTTGGTGAAAAGTGGTGGGCGGGGACGGGTTACGATTCCCTTTCGGACGTTGGGGCGCTAAGGCTGGTGTCAGACAGGGAAGGCGGGAATGACGGCATTTCACATCATCGGGGCGGATCGTCCAGGACGCTTTCTGGTCACCTGTGACCATGCTTCCAACCGCGTGCCACCTGATGTGTGCGGCGGTGATCTGGGGGTTGATCCGCAGGACATGGCCCGCCACATCGCCTGGGATGTCGGTGCGCGCGGCCTGGCCGAGGCTTTGGCGCTGCTGCTGGACAGCCCGATGGTCTGTTCGGACTTCTCTCGTCTGGTGATTGACCCCAACCGGGGCGAGGAGGACCCTACGCTGGTGATGAAGCTGTATGACGGCACCATCATCCCCGGCAACCGCCATGTGGGCGCAGCCGAGGTGGAGCGGCGTCTGGCCACCCTCTACCGCCCCTATCACGACGCGATTGCCACGCTGGCGGCCCGGCGTCAGGATACGGTGATCGTGGCCATCCATTCCTTCACCCCCTGCCTGCGCGGCCGCGCTCCGCGCCCGTGGCACGTGGGGGTTCTCTACAGCGATGATGACGACCGCCTGTCGCGGTCCCTGATCGTGCGGCTGTCTGACCAGACTGACCTGTGCATCGGCGACAACGAACCCTATGCCGGTGCCCTGCCGGGCGATGCGATTGACCGCCATGCGCTGAAAATGGGGCGGCACAACACGCTGATCGAACTGCGCAACGACCTGATCGGCGATGCTGCGGCCCAGGTTGCCTGGGCGGCCAGATTGGCGCAGGCGCTGACCACGGCGATGCAAGGCCTTTAGCCCAGGCTGAAACAATCAGCACACCTTCCCGCCACTGTGTTGCAAAGGCGGCCAATGCGGGATTAGGTTTGACTTTTCATCCCGTTTCAGGCTTTTTCCGTGATGTTCTGCGGAGTTGGTTATGGAAATCCTGTTGTTGGTATTGGTGCCCCTGTTGCCGATTGATGCCATAATGGGCATCAATTTTGCCGGTCCCGAAGATGATCCGACCCCCGATATCAATGGCACGCCTGACGACGATACCCTCAATGGCACGTTGGGCGCCGAACAGATCTATGCCGACGCCGGGAATGATGAGATCCGGGCCGGCGCGGGCAATGATCTGGTGCAGGCCGAGGATGGCGATGATCTGGTGCTGGGCCAGGATGGCGATGATCTGATGTATGGCGGTGCCGGAAACGATCTGGCCTATGGCGGTGCCGGCAATGACACGATCTGGCTGGGCGAAGGGTCCGACCGGACGACCGACAGCTTGGAGCCGCCCGACTTCAACCCCGAGTTTGAGGGCAATGTCGCAGGCGACGACAAGATCACCGGTGGTGGCGGCGAAGATTACCTGATCGACTGGCTCGGCTCCGACACGCTGCGCGGCGATCTGGGCAATGATCTGATCGTCGGGCTTGATGACGATGGGACCAGCGCGCCGGACCTGTTGGACGGTGGCTGGGGCAAGGATTACATTGTCGGCGATGATGGGGACACGCTGATCGGCGGTGGGTTCGACGACGAATTCAACGTGTTCCTGAACGAAGATAATGACGCCGCCGTCACCATTACCGATTTTGACGGTGAGGCAGAGAGGCTGTACCTTTCGGTCGATGAAGAAACGTTTGCCGGTGCCACGGAAGATGATTTGACGATGGAAGTGGACCCGGTTACCGGCGATATCTCGGTGTTCCTGCTGGGGCAGAAGGTGGTTCATCTGGTGGACCCGACGGGCGGGTTCAGCCTGTCCAACGTTTTTCTGCCCGAATGGATGCTGCAAGCGGCCTGAGCCCCTGAATCTGGTTTCCCCGGTCCCTGACAGGCCCTAGGCTGGCCCCCAGCCAAGGAGACCGCCATGCCCGAAATCGACCAAGCCACCCGCACCGAATTGGAAGCCGCCGCCTTTCGGGCGTTGATGGAGCATCTGCTGGTCAAGCGCCCCGATGTGCAAAACATCGACCTGATGAACCTGGCCGGGTTCTGCCGCAACTGCCTGAGCCGCTGGTATCAGGAGGCTGCCCTGGAGAGGGGGGTGGCGCTGACCAAGGAGGAGGCGCGGGAGGTGGTGTATGGCATGCCCTATGGCGATTGGGTCGCACAGAACCAGACCGTCGCCGATGCCGCCAAACAAGCCGCCTTTGCCGAGGCGTTCCGCGCCAATGTCGGGGGCGAGCCGCCGGTCAAGGGGTAGGGGCGTCCGGAGTGTCCAGATCTGGACACTTGGGAAATTAAGGAAATCGCAAGGGTCTGTTAACCTTTGTTCATCGGATGTTGAGGGAAGTGTGCAGGGGGCGAATCGGGTTGGGATAGGTAGGATGTTTCATCAAATTGGAAATCTCGGTTTCATTTGGTGACGGAACAGATCGAGTTTGCAAGTCTCGCACGTCGATGCCGCCCGAGATGTGAAAGGACTATCGACATGGAGAAGCTTTTTAGGTGATTTCGACTCTGGCTTCGAGACAACTAGCGATTGGCAGCGCTGCAGTAGTCGCATTGTGTGTCGTTGCATACTTTACGTGGTCAAGTCGCACACAAATCGATTCAGACGGAATTCGTAAACAGGCCAGCGAATTCTCAAGCAACGTATCCAGAGACCTTGGGCGAGGGATTGATCCATCGCAATTCAGCTGTAGCCAGCAAGGCTCCAACTCGGATGAGGAGATTGCAGGAGCGGCTTGGATAGTGACTTGCCGTGGCCATAAGGATGAGATGACCCTTTTCGTGTACATGGGGTTCTCTGAATTCGGCAACGTTGTATTTTGGGATAAACTGGAGGAATGGGATGGCCACGAGCTGCAGTGATCGAATTTATCGCGCACCACTCTTTTAACCTGACCAAAAGGTGCGCGATGACTGCGCTCATGATCTGACTGACCCTGTTCCACGAATTGCCCAAAGCAATTCGTGACGGGCCCGACCGCCCCCCGGGCGGGCCCGTGCCGTGCCCACCCGCGGTCCGTCCCGTCACGAACCGCTTTTCCCACTGCACCCAGCCACGCCGCTGCAATGCCGTCGCCTTGCGGCTCTCGGCATGGGACGCGGGCAGTCATCCACTGGATGACTGCTGATCCGGTCCCGGCCCAGATTCCCGATGTTGCTTGAGGGCCTCATCGTTGGAATTGTGGGACGAACGTAGGGTGGGGTTTCAGACCTGTCAGATCGCGGCTTTGCGCATTTCTTCGAGGTAAATCTCGCGCAGGCGGGTGACGGTGGCCCCGACCCTACCAGCACCAATCGCCACACCGTCCAGTTCGACCACGGGCATGACGAAGGCTGAGGCGGAGGTGATGAAGGCCTCATCGGCACCCTTAGCCTCGGCCACGGTGAAGGGGCGTTCTTCGACTTCCATCTGCGCCTCGGACGCGAAGCGCAGAACGGCGGCGCGGGTGATGCCGTGCAGGATGTCGTGCGACAGTTGGCGCGTGATGATGCGGTTGCCCTTGATGATATAGGCGTTGTTGCTGGTGCCTTCGGTCACCATGCCCTCCTCGACCAGCCAGGCATCGTCGACATGGGCGGCCTTGGCCATCATCTTGGCCATCGAGGGGTACAAAAGCTGCGTCGTCTTGATGTCGCGCCGCCCCCAGCGTTGATCGGGGACCGAGATGACCTTCCAGCCGGTCTTGGCCGCCGGGGCATCGGCCAGCCCGGGTTTCGATTGGGTGAACATCACCAAGGTCGGCGCGGTGTCCGCCGCGGGATAGGCAAAGTCGCGGTCGCCCGGGTTGCCGCGCGTGACCTGCAGATAGACCATGCCATCGGTGATGTCGTTCAGGCGGATCAACTCACGGTGCGCCTCCAGCAACGCGGCGTCCGAGCAGGGGGCGGCCATGTCGAGTTCCTTGAGCGACCGCCCAAGACGGGCGCAATGGCCCGAAAAATCGATCAGCTTGCCGTCCAGCACCGAGGTCACCTCATAAACCCCATCGGCCATCAGGAAACCCCGGTCAAAGATCGAGATCTTGGCTTCGGCTTCGGGCAGATAGGCGCCGTTCAGGTAGACGGTACGGGACATGGTGGCCTCTTTGGGTGGGGCGGGATCAGTTGCGAAAGGCGGGGCGGCGGCTGACCCAGTCTTGCAGCAGGCTGGCCGACTGGGTCAGGGCGGCGGCATGGGCCTGGGTCCAGGGGTCGTCCGCCGTCTGCCGGGCGCGTGCGTCGGCAGCGGCGGCGGTGACAAAATCCAGCGGGGTCTGGTCGAAGGTGCCCAAGGACAGCGGGTCGGCCCCCGCCTCCAACAGCAGGGTCACCACATCGGGTTTGGGCGCGGCAAGGACCAGCGCGGGGGCATGGGCCAGATCGTAAACCGCAAAATCAAACGGGGCGACGGTGCTTATCCCTGCCCCGGCCTCCAGCAGGGACGTCACATGGGCAGGCAGGCCCAGAACGATGGCACGGTTCAGCACTGAACCGAAATCGCCGCAGCCTTCATCAGGGTCCGCCCCGTGGCGCAGCAGCAGGTCGAACATACGCCCTTCACTGGCCGAATCAAAGTCCGCCATATCCTTGGCCATCAGCGCCCAGACCATCGCGGTGGTGCCGTCTTCCTCGATGATGGCCAGCGGGTCGGCACCCGCCCGGATCAGCCGTTCGATAACCTCGGGGCTGCGATTGGGGGCCTCCAATGCCGCGAAAAGGGCGGGGCGCGGGTCGGGTCCCAAGGGCGCGTTCAGATCGGCCCCTGCCGCCAGCAATGCGTCCACCGCGCCGGGTTTGCCAGCAGCCAGATCGGCATAGGGGTCGACCGTCAGGTCGATCACCCCGTCCTCCGGCCCGTCATCATCATCGATGTCATCATACAGCACCGCTTCCAGCGCCTCGGCCCGTTCCAGATTGCCCGACCACAGGGCCGCGTCTATTTCGACCTGCGCGGCTTCAGTCTCGACCATCTCGCCGCGCATCGCGTCCAGATCGTGCAGGATGTCGGGGTCAATCGACGGATCGACCCCAATCAGTTCGGTCAGGTCTTCGTAAGCCGCGTCAAAGGCCTGCAAATCACCGTCCAGCATCGCCCCGGTCAGACGCGACATCAGCACCTCTGCGGGCGACTGTTTGGGCGCGGCCTTGGGTTTGCGGGGCTTCTTGCTGGTGGGCATGGGCAACCTTGGCTAGCCCCAAAGGGCGGGTTGGGTAGGGTGGACACCGCTTGCACTATAGGTCAGCGGCGTGTCGCGGTCTTGGGACAAAAGCAGCGGGCCGTCAAGATCGCAGTAGGCCGCCCCTTGGGCCACCAGCACCGCCGGCGCCATGGCAAGCGAGGAGCCGACCATGCACCCCACCATCAGCCCAAGGCCAAGCCGCGCAACCTCGGCCCGGGCGGCAAGGGCGGCGGTCAACCCGCCGGTCTTGTCCAGCTTCAGGTTCACCACGTCATACTTGTCCTTCAGCGCCGCCAGACTGGCCGCGTCATGGGCGCTTTCATCGGCACAAACCGGCAGAGGGCGGGCGATTTCGGCCAGCATGTCATCCGCCCCCACCGGCAAGGGCTGCTCGACCAGCGCCACACCAAGGCGGATCAGATGCGGGGCAAGGTCGGTGTAGATCTCGGGCGTCCACCCCTCATTCGCGTCAATGATCAGGGTCGCGA
>CAMDHB010000052.1 GCA_945897655.1 Pseudorhodobacter antarcticus | reverse complement strand
TCCATCTGTTCAAAGGCTGCGCCGCCGTCATCTGCGACCCGCACACCGTGCTGCGCGATGTCGACCTGCTTGTAGAGGGGCCGAAAATCGCAGCCATCGGCAAGTGCCTTGTCGCCCCGGCTGGCGCCAATGTCATCGACGCGCGGGGCTGGTTTTTGTACCCCGGACTGGTGAACACCCATCACCACTTCTTCCAGACCTTTGTCCGCAACCGCGCCGATCTGGATTGGACCAAGCTGTCGGTGATAGAATGGCTGGACCTGATCTATCCGATCTTCTCGCGGCTGACCGAGGATTGCTTTTACCACTCCTCGCTGGCCGCGATGGCAGAATTGGCAAAACATGGCTGCACCACGGCCTTTGACCACCAGTACAACTTTCCACGCCACGCCGGGAAACGCATCGTTGACCGTCAGTTTGAGGCGGCGGCCAAGATCGGCCTGCGCTTTCACGCCGGGCGGGGTGGGAATACGCTGCCCAAATCCGAAGGCTCGACGATCCCGGATGAGATGCTGGAGACGACCGATGAATTCATCGCCGATTGTGCGCGCCTGATCGACACCTATCATGACCCGGCCCACTTCAGCATGGCGCAAGTCGTGGTGTCGCCTTGTCAGCCCGTGAACTGCTATCGCGAGACATTCGTGGAATCCGTGGCCCTGGCCCGCGACAAGGGCGTGTTCCTGCACACCCATGTGGGAGAGGGCGAAAGTTCGGTGATCGCCTCTCGTCACGGGATGCGGACGGTGGATTATCTGGAACAGATCGGCTTTGCCGGGCCAGACACGTTCTATGCCCATTGCTGGGAACTGACCGATGCCGAATTGCGCCAGATGGCGGCGTCCGGCACCGGCGTGTCGCATTGTCCAGAACCCGTCTATCTAGTGGGTGCCGAAGTGACCGATATTCCCGCCATGGCGGCCCTTGGGGTGCGGTTGGGTCTGGGATGTGACGGCGCTGCATCGAATGACAATTCGAACCTGATGCACTGCATCCATTCGGCCTACATGCTGCAATGCCTTGTGGCGTCAAAGCGCGCCCATCCCGTCCCGGAACCGCGTGATTTTCTGGGCTATGCCACAACGGGGGGCGCCGCCCTGCTTGGCCGCGCCGATATCGGACACTTGGCCCCCGGCATGGCCGCCGACCTCTTCGCCATCGACACCCGCCGAATGGACTATGTCGGCACCCTCCACGACCCCGCCAGCCTGATCGCCAAGGTCGGAGTAGGCATGCCAACCGACCTGACCATGGTCAATGGTCGCATCATCTGGGCCAAGGGGGAATTCCCCGGGCTCGACGAAGCCGAAATGGCCGCCGAGGCCGAGGCCGTGCTGGCCACAGTAAACGCCTAACCCCCCCAACAGGAGAGAGAGACCATGATCGCAAGACGCACCTTCCTTCAAACCACGGCCTTTGCCGCCATCGCTGCGGCGATTTCGGCACGCGGCGCCAATGCCGCCGACCCGCTGGGAATCGCTCTGATTCTGCCGTCGCCTCTGGGCGATGTGGGCTGGTCGCATACGCTGGCCGCAGGTCTGGACCCGATCAAGGCCGCCTATGGTGATGCCGTGACCTTCACCATTCTGGAAAACATCGCTGAAGGCCCAGATGCCGACCGCATCATGAACAAGGTCGTGGCGGACGGGAACAAGTTCCTGATTGCCGGGTCCTTCGGCTATCAGAACGGTGCCATGCAGATCGCCAAGCGTGATCCCTCGGTCACCGTCCTGCATGCCTCGGGCTTCATGGTCGCCCCGAACTTCTCGCCCTTCGCGGCAAAGTATTTCCAGGGCACCTATCTTCTGGGCATGGCGGCAGCGTCCCTGTCGAAAACCGGCAAACTCGGCTCGGTTTCGGCCTTTGCCATTCCCGAACTGATCACCTCGGTCAATGCCTTCACGCTGGGCGCGCAGGCCGTCAACCCCGATGTCGAGGTGTCGGTTGTCTGGGTCAACACCTGGTTCGACCCGGCAAAGGAACAGGAAGCCGCCAAAGCGCTGATTGCGCAGGGCTGCGACGTGATCTTCTCGAACGCACAAGACACCCCGTCGGTGATCGCGGCCTGCGAGGAGGCGGGGGTTTATGCCTTCAACCTGAACTCGTCGATGAAGGCCTATGCGCCCAACAAATATCTGGGCTGCGTCGCGACCGACTGGTCGCCGTTCTTCAAGGCCTCGGTTGATGCCCATCTGGCAGGCAGCTTCGTGGGGGCCAATGCCTTCCTCGGGGTGTCCGACAAGGTCGTGGAAGTGGTGGATTGGAGCGCGGATATCCCCGCCGACATCATGACCAAGATCACCGAGGCCGAGGCCAAGATCGCCGACGGCAGCTTTAGCCCCTTCACCGGCCCGATCACCAAGGCCGATGGCAGCGAAGGTGTCGCGGCCGGTGTCGTTCTGGCTGATGCGGACATCATTGCGATGGATTGGCATGTGAAAGGCGTCGCCACGCCCCTGCCGCAGTAACCCAAATGCCCGCGCCGCTTTTGTCCCTTCGCAAGATGACCAAGACCTACGGCCAGACCGTGGCGAATTCCGCCATTGATCTGGACGTGGCCCCTGGGTCCATCCACGCGATCCTGGGGGAAAACGGCGCGGGCAAGTCCACCCTGATGAAGCTGATCTATGGGGTCGAGCGCCCGGATGCGGGCGAGGTGCTGTGGAACGGCGCGCCAATCCACCTATCCTCGCCCGCCGAGGCGCGGCGTCTGGGCATCGGCATGGTATTCCAGCATTTTTCCTTGTTCGAAACCCTGACCGTGGTGGAAAACATCTCGTTGGTCGTACCGGGGTCGAAGACCGATCTTGCCACACGCATCCGGGCGCTGGGGCAAGATTTCGGGCTGCTTGTCGATCCTTTCGCCCATGTCCACGCGCTGTCGGTGGGCGAGCGGCAAAGGGTGGAAATCATCCGCTGCCTGCTGACCGAACCGCGCCTGTTGATCCTGGACGAACCGACCAGCGTTCTGCCGCCGCAGGCGGTGGGGTTGCTGTTTGATACCCTGCGGCGCTTGCGTGATGGCGGGGTGTCGATCCTGTTCATCTCGCACAAGCTGGATGAAATCCGCGCGCTGTGTGACCGCGCCACCATCCTGCGCGGCGGGCGTGTGACCGGCGATGTCGACCCGCGCGAGCATGATGCCCACGACCTCGCCCGCATGATGATTGGCCGCGACATGCCCGCGCCGCTGCATCTGGACCCAATGCCGCCGGGTGAGTTGCGGCTGGAACTGATGGGCCTGAACCACGCCTCGGACGACCCGTTCGGCATCGGCCTGGCCGAGGTGTCCTTGCGGTTGCATGCGGGCGAGATTTTGGGGATTGCCGGTATTTCCGGCAATGGTCAGTCCGAACTTTCGCGCCTGATTTCAGGCGAAACCGTTCTGCCCCATGGCAGACGTGACGAAATTCGCATGTTGGACAAGCCGGTGGGCCACCTTGGCCCCGCCGCGCGTCGCGCGATTGGTTTTGCCTTTGTGCCCGAGGAACGGCTTGGCCGCGGCGCCGTGCCAGACATGAGCCTGGCCGACAACAGCCTGCTGACCGCCCACCCCTTGGGTTTGCTCAAACGCGGCCTGATCGACCGTCAGGCCGAAGCGAGCTTCACCGCCGCCTGCATCGCGGACTTTGATGTCCGTACCACGGGCCCGGATGCCGAAGCCGGGTCCCTGTCGGGCGGCAATCTGCAGAAATTCATCATGGGACGCGAGATTTCGCTGCACCCACGCCTGCTCTTCGTCGCCCAGCCGACCTGGGGGGTGGATATCGGGGCGGCAACGGCAATCCGGCAAAGGCTGGTGCAGATGCGCAATGCTGGCGTTGCGGTTCTGGTCATCTCGGAGGAGTTGGAAGAGTTGTTCGAAATCTGCGACCGCATTCAGGTTCTGCACAAGGGGGCCCTGTCCCCCAGCCTTGACCCGCGCAGCACCAGACCGGAAGAGATTGGTCGCTGGATGATTGGCGCCGCAGGGGTGGCGGCGTGATCCGCCTTGTCCGGCGTGAGCGCGCTTCGCGTAAACTGGCCGTGGCGGCCCCGCTGCTGGCGCTGTTTGCGGCGATCCTGTCAAACCTGATCCTGTTCGTGGCGATGGGCAAGGACCCGGCGGCGGTGTTCTATGCCCTGCTCTTGGAACCCTTTCTGACATGGTCGGGTTTTTCCGAGGTTCTGCTGAAAACTGGCCCGCTGCTGCTGATCGCCCAAGGGCTGGCCATCGGGTTCCGCGCCAAGGTGTTCAACATCGGGGCAGAGGGGCAGTTCATTCTGGGCGCCATCTTTGCCTCGGCCATTCCGGTCTATTTTCTACAGGCCACGGGCGGCTGGATCTGGCCTGCCATGCTGGTCATGGGGGGCGTGGGCGGCGCACTTTGGGCGGTTGTACCGGCGTTTTGGCGGGTGCGGCTGAACGCGAATGAAATCCTTGTCACATTGATGATGAGCCTGATTGCCGTACAGCTTTTGAATTATCTGCTGCTGGGGCCTTGGAAAGACCCGATGGGCTTCAACTTCCCGCAATCAGTCATGTTCCAATATGACGCGATGATCCCCATCCTTCTGCCTGGCACGCGGGTCAATGTGTCGCTTTTGCTGGCCCTTGTGGCGGCATTCATTGCGTGGATCTACATGCAGCGCAGCTTTGGCGGCTATCAGTTGCTGGTCGGCGGTCTGGCCCCCGAAGCCGCGACCTATGCCGGATTTTCGCAGTCGCGGGCGATCTGGCTGTCGCTGCTGATCGGCGGCTTTGCGGCGGGGCTTGCGGGTGCTGCCGAGGTGGCAGGCCCGATCGGGCAGTTGCAACGATCCATCTCGACCGGTTACGGCTATGCAGCCATCATCGTGGCCTATCTGGGCGGACTGCATCCGGTTGGCATCGTCGCCTCGTCGCTGCTGATGGCGGCCCTTTATATCGGGGGCGATAATGCCATGGTGTCGGCTGACTTGCCGGTTGCGGCGGTGCGGGTATTTCAGGGCAGTCTGCTGGTCTGTTACCTGGCCGCCATCACCTTTGTCCGCTACCGGCTTGTCCGCACCAAAGGAGCAACTTCATGAGCGGGATAGAGTTCATCCTGGCCGGAATGCTTGCGGCGGCCACACCATTTTTGCTGGCTGCTCTGGGTGAGTTGGTGGTCGAGCGGGCGGGGGTGCTGAACCTGGGGCTGGAGGGGATGATGGCACTGGGCGCGGCCATCGGCTTCATCGTGGTCTACGAAGGTGGCGGCCATGTTGCGGCCTTTGGGGCTGCGGGACTTGCCGGGGTCGGGCTGGCGCTGGTCTTTGGCGCTCTGGCCATCGGGCTGCAGGCCAATCAGGTCGCGGTCGGGTTGGCCGTGGGTATTCTGGGTCAGGGCCTGTCATCCCTGGTCGGCAATTCCTATGAAAGCCTGACAATCACGGGCTTGCCGAAATTGGCCTTTCCCGTCCTGTCCGACCTGCCAGTGGTGGGCGGCCTTTTCACGCAGGACATCATCGTATGGCTGTCCCTCATTGGCACCGCCCTGATTTGGGCGATGTTCCGATATTCCCGTCTGGGGCTGATCCTGCGGGCAATTGGCGAAAACCCAACCGCTGCGCGCGCCATCGGCTACCGGGTCACACTTCTGCGGCTTTGGGCCGTCGTGTTTGGTGGGGCGATGGCGGGTTTTGCCGGGGCCTATGCCGCCACGGTCTATACCCCGCTTTGGGCCGATGGGATGATCGCCGGGCGCGGCTGGATCGCCTTGGCGCTGGTGGTGTTCGGGACATGGCTGACGGGCCGCATCTTCTTTGGCGCTTGCCTCTTTGGCGCGGTGTCCCTGGCAAGCCTGGTCGCGCAGACCGAAGGCTGGCCCGTCCCGTCGCAACTCTTGTCCAGCCTGCCCTATATCGTTGCCATCGTGGTTCTGGGAATCATAACCTCGAACAAAAGGCTGCTCAAGATCAACGGCGTGGCCTCGCTGGGCGAACCCTTCGGCCCATAACGCACAACAAAAAAAGTCGGCTGGACGCTTGGGCCGGAATTGACCATGCCCATCTTCAATCGCGGTCGCTTTGCGGCCAAACTCGATGAAGCTGCCTCCAATACCAAGGTTGCCGAAATAGCTTGCAGGCAGCTACGCTGGACGCCAATCAGGATGTTCAAACCCCCACCAGCGACTCTCGAGCCAACCAAATGCGCATGTCTCGGCTGGCCGATATGGTCACTTCCAACACCCGGTTGGTCGAGATTTCTCGGAAACCTACGCCTGTAGCGATACGATCTTGACCGACCTTCTGAACGCGGAAAAATCCTACAGTTCCGCCCGGCCTTCCCTATAGCAGGTCCGCATCTGGTTGAATCGGAATGTGGATTCCCGAAGCCAGCGTTTTGCGATTCACTTTCTCCAGCAGATGATGGGCGAGTGCATCGTGTTGCCACTGTCCGTGAATGTCAGGTCTCGGGTCGCGACGGCAATGGAGGAAGAGGCAACCGTTCGGGGGGCGGCGAAGCGGTTTGAGGTTTCGGTGGCTTGTGCAGTGCGGATTGGTCAGCGGCAGCGCGCGGGGCACGGGCAGGTTCCCGGCAAGATCGCCAGGCACCGCTGCCCATTGCTTGCAGGCGAGGCCGGGGGCTGGCTGTTGGCGCGCTTGGTCGACGAGCCCGACCTGACGACGCGGGCATTGACGGCGGACAGGCGGACGTTCGGGCATTACCATCAGATCGTTCTCCTGCGCCCTCGATAGAAAACTTCAGACAGCCGAATGTCTCACTCTCGTTGGCTCGGATGGTTGCCGCAAAGCTGATTTGTGATGGTACCTCCTTCCCAGACCGCTTGTAGGCTAGGGAAATCGCAGGGGACATCAATGCCAGGGAACCAATTTAGAGCGTTAGCAGTTCCTTTCAGACTGAGACAACAAGAGGAGAGGACTGACATGTATCTTCGGACTATCATCCGTTCTTCCACTGGTTTATTTACGCGGCTTTTGCTCGCCACAAAAGTCTTGCCAAGAGAGCTTTTGAACGTCTCTGATCGCGCAGATTTGCAGCTCGCCATCAATGAGGCGGTCGATGTTGGGGCCGACCCGGCCATAGTGGTGATTCACTCCGACAAGATGGCCTTCCGTGACGACCTGAAGCGCAACCAAAACGATATCGGGCGGCTCGGCGGACGTGGCAAGACCATGCTTGGCGCGGCATTGGCCGTCTTGCAGGTACCGGAAATGGCCAGCCTGAAGTTTGAGATTCAAAACGGTCCCCTTGGGCTAGGTCGTGCCATTTCGCGTTGCAGCGCGATGGTTTTGGCGGGACACTCAGCGTGAACCTGCCCGAGCATGTCATAACGAGTGAAGCGTGCCTGACCCAGATGTCGCAGGCCTACGCGGGCGGTCACATGGTCGTCGCAATGACCGTTCTTGAACAAGATGCACCGCGCTATGGCATCTTTCGCTTGCTGGGTGCTCCCTCTGGGCGGTCGGTGGCTGTGTCAAGCATGGTGGAAAAGCCCAGTGCGCGAACTGAGCCTTTGGCCGCCGGCGGTCGATACATTCGTGATCAAGCTTTATTTTCCACACTTTCGGGTATTGCGCGCGGTACTGGTGGCAAAATTCAGTTGACCGATGCCATCACCGTCGACGCTGCCCGCTTAACGCTCACAGCGTTTCGGTTTTCCAGCCAACGCTTTGACTGCGGCCGTCATGACGGGTTGGTCGAGGCCGACCTTGCCCGTCAACACGAGGTCAAGCGCCAATGCATCGGCGCGCTATTCGGGATGGACGCTTCCAAGCGGCAAGTCCGGATCAACGATACTCCGCCCTCCGCCCGGCGTCTTTATGGGCGCGCCACCGCATTGGAAGGACGCAAGACATGACTTGGACCGACATAGAAGCCAAATGGGCCGCCATGACTCGTCGGGTGCAGTCCGATCGGTCCGTGGATGGCGATGAAATGGTGATCACTCGCACGCCAGAGCAGCCATCCTTGCTGCGGGATGAGGCGAGCGAACAGCCCGCGCCAATGCCGCTTGATAGTCCGGCCACGTGAAGCGAGTCTGGTTTTGGCGCAGCTTGGGGCTGGCCGCGCGTCCGACCGATTTCTGGCAAGATAGGCATGCGATCCGTGCCGATCTTTTTGGCACCGAACGGCTGGAGCATCACGCCATCTCTCTGGCGACTGAACACCGGGTTGCGGTGGTGCGCGGGTCGGGTCGCGCGCTATCGCGACGATTGAAAGACAATGCAGCGGCGCTGCTGGCCGCCTATCAGGAAAGTGCGGCGTCGTTGCGGGCCGGACATGCCATCACCCCCGCCGCTGAATGGTTGCTGGACAATTTCCACACGGTTGACGCGCAGTTGCGGCAGATCGAGGCCGATTTACCGCCCGATTATTATCACCAATTGCCAAAATTGCAGGACGGACCCTTTGCCGGATATCCGCGCGTGCTGGAACTGGCTTGGGCCTACGTGGCCCACACCGACAGCCTGTTCTCAGCGGCGGTTCTAACCAGGTTTGTGGAGGCGTATCAGACGGTTCAACCACTGACGATCGGCGAGTTGTGGGCGATCGCGATCACCTTGCGCATCGTGATGATTGAAAACATGCGCCGTCTGTCCACGCAGATCGTGGCGGCGCAAAAGGTCCGCACGCAGGCGGATCAGGTGGTGGACCAAGCAATTGCAGGCTATCCGGGGGGGTTGACCCTTGCTGAAAGCCTGGTGGCGGGGCTGACCCACGCAGATGCGCCCGACGCCGATGCTCCTGACATCTTCTGTGCCCAGGTTGCCAAACGATTGCGCGGGGCAGACCCGTCTGAGACGCCGCTTCTGGGGTGGTTGCAAGATCGGCTGCAAAAGGCCGGGTCCTCGATCGAGGCCATCGTCATGACGGCGCAGCACCGTCAAGGTGCCACCAACATCACCATGCGCAATCTGGTCACTTCGATGCGGCTGATTTCCGAGGTGGATTGGGCCGAGTTCTTTGAAGCGGTCAGCCTGATCGACGCCAGCCTGCGCGCGGCCTTTGACTTTGCCGCGATGGATTTCCCCACACGCAATGACTACCGCACGGCCATTGAGATTTTGGCGCGCGGGGCAAAGTGTTCCGAGGCGTCGGTGACCGAGGCAGCACTGGAAGTGGCCGGACACGGCGATCCGGGTGCTTCCCTGATTGGCGGCGAACGGCGCGCGCTGGAATGCAATCTGGGGTATGCGGTACCCTTCCACCTGGCCTTGCGGCGTGGAATGCGACGCTTGGGCATTGCCGGATACCTGATCGGCATTGGGGTGGCTTCGGCGCTGGTTTTGGCTGCGGCTTTGCTGGCCACAGGTGCCTCTGGCTGGGCCTTGGTTGGTTTGGCGCTGACCGGTGCGGGCGTGGCGGTTGAGGCTGGCATGGCGCTTGTCAACCTTGCTGTCACCCGCAGCTTTGCGCCAAAACGATTGCCGGCGCTGGAGCTGTTATCCGGCATCCCGTCCGATCTGCGCGTTCTGGTTGCAGTGCCTGTGCTGTTGGCTAACGCAAGCGATCTGCACGATCAGATTGAACGGCTTGAGGTGCACTATTTGTCCAGCATCGGCGGGGCGGTTAGCTTTGCCCTGCTGTCGGACGGCCTCGACGCAGCCACCGAGATCACCCCGTAAGATGCCGAACTCTTCGCGCTTTCCCAGACTGAGATTGCCCGCCTGAATAGCCGCTACCCCTCCGAGGATGGTGCGCGTTTCATGTTGTTGCACCGCCGAAGGCTGTGGAATGCGCAAGAGGGCGTCTGGATGGGATGGGAGCGCAAGCGCGGTAAATTGCATGAATTGAACCGCCTCTTGCGCGGCGCTGTCGATACCAGTTTTGCGTCGGGTACCCCAGCGATCCGGCAAGACATCCGTTATGTGATCACGCTTGACGCAGACACCCGGCTGTTACGCGACACCGTGCGGCGAATGGTGGGCAAAATGGGGCATCCCCTGAACCGCGCGCAGTTCGATCCTGTGCGCCAGCGTGTGACCAAAGGCTATGGCATCTTGCAGCCCCGCGTTGCCCCAAGCCTGCCGATGACGCTGGACGGGTCGTTCTATCAGCGGGTGTTCTCCAGCCCGGGCGGGATCGAGCCTTATGCGGCAGCGATTTCGGATGTGTATCAAGACCTTTTCGACGAGGGGTCATTCACGGGTAAGGGCATCTATGATGTTGATGCCTTTACAAATGCCTTGGCGGGGCGGGTGCCGGAAAACACCATGCTCAGCCATGATCTGTTCGAAGGCGTCTTTGCGCGGGCAGGGCTTGCGTCCGACATTCAGGTGGTCGAGGACTTCCCCGCTCGTCAGGACGTAGACGCCGCTCGCCAGCACCGCTGGGCGCGCGGAGATTGGCAGTTGTTACCTTGGATCGTCGGGAGCAGGCAGACCGTTGGTGGCATCTCCGTCGTGGGATGCTGGAAGATGCTCGACAATCTGCGGCGCAGTTTGCTGGCACCTTTGGCGATGTTGACTTTGATTGTCGGTTGGACGGGACCCCATGCTGCGGTCTGGACGACGGTTGTTTTGGCGATGTTGGCGCTGCCCTCTTTGATTTCACTTCCGTTTGCGGTGCTGCCGGGGCGGGCCGGGATCACGTCGCGCAGCCATTTTGAAGCGCTTTGGTCGGATTTTCAAATGGCTCTGGCGCGGATCGGCTTGAACCTGATCCTGCTGGCGGACAGCGCCTATGCCATGCTGGATGCAATTGCGCGCAGTCTTGTTCGGCTGCGGACAAGGCGGCACCTGCTGGAATGGAAGACGGCGGCGCAGGCGGGGAACCGCGCGGTGCCGTCCTATCTCGGGCATTACATCGGCCGTCTTGGCGGGCTTGGCCTTGGGTTGGGCGCCTGCGCGCTGGCCTATGTAATCCGCCCCGATAGCCTGCCCATCCTGCTGCCCTTCGGGGTTGCATGGCTTGCCGCCCCTGCTGTCGCACGGTGGATCAGCCAACCGCGCGGGCCGTTTGCCCCGCAAACCCTGACCGCGTCTGAGAGCCAGACCCTGCGCCTGATTGCGCGCCGGACCTGGCGCTATTTCGAAACCTTTGTCACGCCGGAGGATAGTTTCCTGCCGCCCGACAACTTTCAAGAGATCCCCAAGCCCATGGTTGCGCGGCGCACCTCGCCCACCAACATTGGCCTCTATCTGCTGTCGGTGACGGCAGCGCATGACATGGGCTGGATCAGTCAGGATGAGGCGGCCTTGCGGCTGGAGCAAACCTTGCACAGCATGCAACGGATGCCCCGCTTTCGCGGCCACCTTTACAACTGGCACGACACCGGTGACCTGCGCGTGCTGGACCCGCCTTACGTGTCCTCGGTGGATAGTGGCAATCTGGCCGGGCATCTGATTGCGGTGGCGCAGGCTTGCGAGGCTTGGGCTTTGGTGCCCGTGACCAACCCGCAAGGGCTGCAGGACGCGCGCGCCCTGGCCCAAGAGGCGCTGTTGGGCGAACACGCTCCAGCGCTGTCCGCCGTGCTGGCACAGATCGCCGATGGCGCGACCGACGCGTTGATCGCAAGGGCGCAGGCCCTGATCGCACTGTTGCCCGAAGGTTCGGATGTCGCCTTCTGGACCAGCGCCATGATCGCCTGCCACGCCCCCGCCCTTGCCCCGGACGGCAAATTGCGCGCACTGGCCGATACAGTGCGCGGCTTTGCGATGGCGATGGATTTTCGCTTTCTGCTGCACCCGGAAAAGAAGCTGTTGTCCATCGGCTTTAGTGTGTCGACCAACATGCTGGATGCCAATTGCTATGATCTGCTGGCCTCAGAAGCGCGGTTGGCATCGCTGTTCGCGATTGCCAAAGGTGATGTGGAAACCCGGCACTGGTTCCGCCTTGGCCGCACCGCCACCCCGATTGGTGCGGGGTCGGCATTGATTTCGTGGTCGGGCAGTATGTTTGAATATCTGATGCCTTCGCTGGTGATGCGCGCGCCAATAGGTTCGTTGCTGGAGCAGACGAGCCAACGCGTCGTGCAGCGGCAGCGCAGTTATGCGGCAGGGCTGAACCTGCCGTGGGGTGTTTCGGAATCCGCCTACAACGCCCGCGATCTGGAAATGACTTACCAGTATTCCAACTTTGGCGTGCCTGGGCTTGGGCTGAAACGCGGTCTGGCCGAGGATCGGGTGATTGCCCCTTATGCCACTGCTCTGGGTGCGATGGTCGATCCGCAGGCGGCAGTGCAGAATTTCGCCGCACTTGCCAAGTTGGGCGCGCAAAGCCGCTACGGCTATTACGAAGCACTGGATTTCACCGCCACCCGCGTTCCGGAAGGCAGCACCTGTGCCATCGTGCGCAACTTTATGGCCCATCATCAGGGCATGACGATCACGGCTCTTGTAAATGTGTTGCTCGACGGTCTGTTACGAGCCCGCTTTCATGCCGATCCGATGATTCAAGCGGTGGATCTGTTACTGCAAGAACGGGTACCGCGCGATACCTCTGCTGCAGTCCCCCGTGCGGTCGATGTACAAATCTCGCCAGTTGAACTTAACGGCTCGCCCAATCTGCGTCGATTTGACAGCCCCGCAGATGCATGGCCAAGCGCACATCTGCTGTCTAACGGCCGTTATAGCGTAACGTTAACGCCCACGGGTGCCGGGTTCAGCCGATGGGCCGACTTGGCTGTGACCCGGTGGCGCGCTGATCCCACTCAAGTGGGGCACGGATCCTATCTGTACATCCGAGATGTCAAATCCGGGGTTGCCTGGTCTGCTGCGGTGCAACCCCTTGGCCTGAATGCAGGCCATTCGGCGGTGTTTTGCGATCATCACGCGGCCTTCACGCACCAGGCCCTGCATCTGATCACCCACACAGAGGTTGTGGTGTCAGGCGAGGATGACGCCGAGGCCAGGCGCGTGACCCTGACCAACACCGGGCGACATGTGCGTGAGGTGGATTTGACCTCTTACGCCGAGTTGGTGCTGGCCCCACCTGCAGCCGATCTGTCGCATCCGGCGTTTTCCAAACTGTTCGTTGTTACGGATTTCCTTCCCGAATTGGGCGTGCTGATCGCCACGCGGCGGCGACGTTCGCCTTCGGACCCCGAAGTGTGGGCCGCCCATATCGCAGTGGTCGAGGGAGAAGAATCAGCCCCGCTGCAACACGAATCTGATCGGGCGCGCTTTATTGGGCGCGGACAAACCGTGGCATCCGCCGCCATGGCCGACACGCCACTATCGGGCACCACAGGTACCGTGCTGGACCCGATCTTCAGCCTGCGCCGCCGCATCCGTATTCCTGTGGGCGGGCGCGCGCGGGTGACCTTCTGGACAATGCTGGCCCCGACTTCCGGCATCTTGCTGGATATGGTTGACCGCCACCGCGATGCTTCGGCGTTTGGGCGGGCGGCAACGCTGGCATGGACGCACAGTCAGGTACAGTTGCGTCACCATGGCGTGGCCCCGATCGATTCGACGGATTTCCAACGTCTTGCGGGGATGCTGATCCGCAATGACGCCCGTTTGCGCGCCAGTCCGGCGCGGATTGCCGCAGGGGACGGCCCGCAATCGCGGCTTTGGGCCTTGGGGATTTCCGGCGATCTGCCGATATTGTTGTTCATCCTCACGGACGCCGAAGATATCGCCCGCTTGCGCGAAGTTCTGGCTGCGCAGGATTACTGGCGCATGCGGCAGTTGGCGGTTGATCTGGTGATCCTGAACGATCGCGCATCATCCTACGTGCAAGATCTGCAGATT
>CAMDHB010000051.1 GCA_945897655.1 Pseudorhodobacter antarcticus | reverse complement strand
GGATATCTCGGACGCCGCCTTCCCCTATATGGGCGCGGGCGAGATCACCGTCCAAGGCACCCGTGCCCGGCTGTTCCGCATCTCCTTCTCGGGCGAGTTGGCCTACGAAATCGCCGTCCCGACTCGCTATGGCGATGCCCTCATCCGGGCGCTGGTCAAGGCGGGCGAGGAGTTTGATGCCGTGGTATACGGCACCGAAACCCTGGGAGTCATGCGCATCGAAAAGGGCCATGTGGCGGGGAATGAGTTGAACGGCCAGTCCACCGCCTTGAACATGGGGCTCGGCAAGATGGTCAGCCGCAAGAAAGACGCCATCGGCGTGGCCCTTAGCCAACGTGAGGGCCTGACCCGCGACGACGGCCTTCGCCTTGTCGGTGTCAAACCGGTTGATCCGGCCAAAGCCATGCAGGCCGGGTCGCATTTCCTGAAAACCGGTGCCGAGGCTACGGCGGCCAATGATGACGGCTGGCTCACCTCGCTGGTCTATTCGCCCCACATGGGCCATTACATTGCGCTGGGCTATCTGAAGAACGGCAGCAATCGTATGGGCGAGAAAATGCGCGTCGTGAACCTGCTCAACAAGACCGAGGTTGAGGTTGAAATCGTCAGCCCCCACTTCATCGACCCCGAAGGGAGCCGCCTCCGTGCTTAAAGCCCTCACCCCCCTCGGCCACGCCGCGCCCGAAGTGACAACCATCGGCCCCTTCACCATCACCGAGCGCACCGACAGCGCCTTGGCCTCCCTCGCCATCCGCCGGGGCCGTGCCGCCGATGTAACCGCTGCCGCCTCAGCGGCCGGAATCCCGCTGCCCCCGCCGAGCCAGCACCAAACCCAAACCCTCGCCGCCTTCTGGCTTGCCCCCGAGATGTGGATGATCGAGGCCCCCTTTGCCACGCATGAGGACATCCGCGCCCACCTCCTCACCCTGTTCCACGACGCCGCCTCCATCACCGAACAAACCGACGCCTGGGTGCGCTTTGACCTGACCGCCCCCAACCTGCCCGCGCTGATGGAGCGGCTTTGCAACGTCGACCTGCTCGCCGCGGCTGACGGTCACGCCACCCGCACGGTGATTGATCATCTGGGCTGCTACCTGATCAAACACTCGGCCCAGACCATCACCCTCTACGGCCCGCGCTCCTCGGCCGAAACACTTCACCACGCGCTGACTGTCGCGGCACAATCCGTGCTCTGACCCTTTCAGTCTGGCCCAGATATCCCCGCCGGAGGCAGCGCCCCGGCGGCCAACTTGCCACATCAGGATTTTCACCTATAGTGAACAAAGACCTGCGCCCGAGGGCCCCATGACCGACGAAGCCATTCCCTTTGTTCCCCGCGGCAAACCCGCCTTCGATCAGGACCCCCACCGCGTCCGCGATATATCGGAACGCAATCTGGAGGCTGCAATCGGCCGCGAAGTGCGCGCCTTTCGTCGCCAGCAAGGGCTGACGGTGGCTGACCTTGCCCAGATCACCGGCCTCAGCATCGGCATGCTCTCAAAAATCGAAAACGGCATCACCTCGCCCTCGCTGACCACCTTGCAGGTCCTCAGCCATGCCTTTTCCGTCCCCGTCACCGCCTTCTTCAAATCCTATGAGGAACGGCGCGAGGTGCAGCATGTCAAGGCGGGCGACCATGTCGAGATTGAACGCCGGGGTACCCGGGCGGGGCATCAGTACAACCTGCTGGGCCATATCGGCTCCAACTCCTCGGGCGTGGTGGTGGAACCCTATCTCATCAGCCTTTCGACCGAATCCGACACCTTCCCGACCTTTCAGCACGAAGGGCTGGAAATGCTGTACATGCTGGAGGGCGAGGTGACCTACCGTCACGGTGACCAGCTGTTCCACCTCAAACCCGGTGACAGCCTGTTCTTTGACGCCGATGCCCGCCACGGCCCCGAGGTGCTGAACGTCCTGCCGGCACGGTATCTGTCGGTGATCTGCTATCCGCAGGGCTAGATTGGCGGCCAAGGTCTTGGGGCACTCAGGCGAGTACTGAAACCCGGCGTTTGGCCTGCTCTGGCGGCGTTCATTTAAAGTGTTAGGCGATTCAGCCAAAACAGGCCTAAGGTTAACGACGTTCATTTTTAGTGTCGATTCTGCAATCGACTTTCATAGTTGGGAAATACTGATGGGTAAATTCGGAAAGCTTTTGGCGGCAGCCGCGCTTGCCGTTTTAACACCCTTTGCTGCAACTGCGGCACTGGTAAATGGTACCGGAGACGTTACGCCGAATGTCATCTTCGGGACGGGCAACATCAACGGCTCCTTTACCGGGGCCACCGCAGGCGGCGTTGAACTCGCCTTGCGGGCCAAGCTGCGGTACGACCTGACCGGGCAGCCGCAAAACACCTTCAATCATGATGGTGTGGACACCTATACCTTCTTGTCCAGCAATTCGGTTCCTGCAGTGAACCGGTCGGTCTTCAACTTTGAATGGCCGATCAGCACCTTGGCTGGCGCGCTGAACTCGCTGACCTATCTGCTGACGGTGGATACCGATGCATCGGTGAACAACAATTTCGGCCTCTCCTATGACCCGCTTGGGCTTTTTTCCACGGGGTATTACCTTGGAACGGGGGCAAGCGGAAACGGCGGGGCTGCGTTCAACGCGGGTGGCACCGGCACTTTGGGCAACTTCACGGTTGGCCAGAACTCGGTGAACATGGGCTTCATAGCGGCACCGCTTGGCAGTGGGCAGTTCACCTTCACACTGTCCGCCTTTAACGGCCAGGCTTTGGTCAACTCGACCACCATGCATGTCATCGTGGATGCCCCGGCGCCCGTTCCGCTGCCTGCAGGCGGGCTGCTGCTGATCGGCGCGCTGGGTGGGTTGGCCGGTCTGCGTCGTCGCGCCAAATCTGCCTGACCTTTCGGTGGCGCTGTTCAGACTCTGGGGTCTGGGCAGCGCCGCCTGCACCTGCTAGGCTTGGCCCATGTCCGACCTTGACCTGATCACCGCCGCCCGCGCCGTTCTGAACCCGCGCCGCCTGACCCGCTCGGTCGAGGTGGCGGGGGTGGGGTCAGCCTTGCGCACCGCCTCGGGCTCCATTTACGTCGGGGTCTGCATCGATGCTCAATGCGGGATCGGGTTCTGCGCCGAACATGCGGCAGTGGCGGCGATGATCACGGCGGGCGAAACCCGGATCATGGACATTGTCGCGGTCGATTGGGACGGGTCCATCCTGCCGCCCTGCGGGCGCTGCCGCGAGTTGGTGGTGCAGGTTGATGATGGCAATGCCGATACTCGCGTCATTCTGTCCAGCGGTGTGAAACCGATGCGCGCCCTGTTGCCGGACCATTGGCTGGTGGGATGACCACGCTGCATCTGATGGTGGGGCTGCCAGGTGTGGGCAAGACGACCCTTGCGTTGGAACTGGCCCAAAGCCTGCCCGCCCTGCGCCTGTCGGCCGATGACCTGCAGCTTGCGATCTTTGGCGATGACGTCGCCCACCCCGACCACAACGCCCGCCATGATACGATCGAGGCGGCGCTGTGGCCGCTGGCCTTGGGCGCGCTCAGGGCCGGGGCGGATGTGATCCTGGATTTCGGCTTCTGGTCCCGCGATGAACGGCAGCACATGCGCGCCCTTGCCGGTGCAGCCGGTTTTAGCTCGGCCCTGCATGTGCCCCCGGACCCCGGGTCGAGGACGCGCCTGCAACGTATTGCCGCGCGGAAGGTGGGCTTTACCGTGACCGCCGCCGACATGGCCGCCTATGACGCGCTTTATGAACTCCCGGGGCCGGACGAACTGGCCCTGCGTCCCGCACCATAACGTCGCCCCCCGTCCAGTGCCTGTCGCAGACCGGCATGCCCGGTGCCCCGACCCGGGCCATACCCGCCTTCCCGGAGGTTCAGATGTCCAGCCTTGCCACCCTGCGCCTGTCCCGCGCGCCCCTTGCCGTCTTTGCCGCAATGGGCGTGCTGTGGGGCACCTTTGCCGCCGATCTGCCGGACCTCAAGGCGATGCTGGGGATCAGCGAAACCGGCCTTGGCCTGCTTCTGTTCATGACCCCGATTGCCGCGATGGCCGCGATGCTGGCCGCCCCGGCAATTGGGCAGGGCCTTGGCCGCTATGCCCTGCCGGTGTCGGCCTTGGCGATGGCATTGGCCTTTGCTTTGCCCGGTCAGGCGGCGCATTGGGGACTGTTTGCCTTTGCCATGCTGGCCTGCGGGGCTGGGACCGGGGCCACCGATGTGCTGATGAATGCCCGGATTTCCGCGCTTGAGGCGCAGTCGCACCGGCCTTTGATGAACCTCTGCCATGCGGGCTATTCCTTTGGCTATGCCGCAGGTGCCTTGGGGGTGGGTGCCTTGCGCAGTCAGGGCCTGCCGCCTTCGGTGGTGATGCCGGTCATGGCGCTGCTCGCCGCTGCCCTGATCCTGCTCGCGTTTGAACAAGATGGCCGCATTGATGGCCTGTCCCGCCCCAAGGGGGAAACCGCGTCAGGTCTGGGTCTGGTGCCGGTCATCGGCGGCGGCATTGTGCTGATCGCGTTCCTGACCGAAAATGCCGCCGAAAGCTGGTCCGCGCTGCATATCGAAAAATCCTTGGGCGGCAGTCCTGCCTTGGGTGCTGCGGGGCCCGCCGTACTGGCGCTGACGATGGGCTTTGCGCGGTTGGGTGGGCAGGGTCTGGCCACGCGGATTGATGCCGTGCCCCTGATGATCGGCGGGGCCTTGGTGTCGGCCACGGGGGCTCTGACAGTCGCCTTGGCGGGCAGCCCTGCCGCCGCCTATGCCGGGTTCATCGTGATGGGCATCGGCTCCTCGGTCATCGCGCCCACGGCGTTCACGCTGGTTGGCCAGTTGTCCGACCCGGCCAAGCGCGCCCGCGCCATCGCGCGCGCCACCTTGCTGGGCTACTTCGGCTATTTCATCGGCCCGCCCGTGGTGGGCTTCATCGCCGGCGGCTTTGGCCTGCCCGCCGCCTTTGTCTTTGCCGCCGTCATGCTGATGACCATTCTTGCGCTGGCGCCGGTCATGGGGCGGCAGCGTTGACAAGCGGCCTTTGGCCGCGCGGGCAACTCAGGGGGAGTGCGGCCAAGGGCCGCTCCGCTGGATTACGACCGTTCAGGCCCAGTCGCCCTCGAAATCCTTGGGCACCAGCAACTGGTTGCGGCTGATGTCCGTGGCCCTTTGCACGCCCGTCAGCGCCATCGTGATGTCCAGCTCTTTCTGGATCACCTCCAGCGCGCGTGTCACCCCGGCCTGACCCATCGCGCCCAGGCCGTACACAAATGACCGCCCGATGTAGGTGCTTTTCGCCCCCAGCGCCAAGGCCTTGAACACATCCTGACCTGACCGGATGCCGCCGTCCAGATGCACCTCCACCTTGTCGCCCACCGCCCGCACAATCGACGGCAGCATCCGGATTGACGACACCCCCCCATCCAGCTGCCGCCCGCCGTGGTTGGAGACGATGATCGCATCCGCGCCAAAGTCGGCGGCGATGCGGGCATCTTCGGGGTCGTTGATCCCCTTCAGGATCAGCTTGCCGCCCCATTGGTCGCGGATGCGGGCGATCTTGGACCAGTCCAGCTTGGGGTCGAATTGTTCGTTCGTCCATGACATCAGCGATGACATGTTCTTGACCCCCTTCGCATGGCCCGCAATGTTGCGGAACGTCCGCCGCTTGGTGCCCAGCATCCGCAACGACCAGCCCGGTTTCGTCATCATGTCCAGGATATTGGGCAGCGTCAGGCGGGGTGGCGCGGACAGGCCGTTCTTCAAATCCTTGTGCCGCTGGCCCAGAATCTGCAAATCCAGCGTCAGCACGATGGCCGAACATTTGGCCTTGCGCGCCCGTTCGATGGCGCTGTCGACAAAATCCTCATCCTTCATCACATAAAGCTGGAACCAGAAGGGGGCGCTGGTGTGTTCGGCCACATCCTCGATCGAGCAGATCGACATGGTCGACAGGGTAAAGGGCACGCCAAACGCCTCGGCCGCCCGCGCCGCCTTGATCTCGCCATCCGCGCATTGCATCCCCGTCAGGCCCACCGGGGCCAGGGCCACGGGCATTGCCACCTTGCGGCCAATCATCGTGGTTTCGGTCGTGCGTCCCGTCATATCCACCGCAACCCGCTGACGCAGCCGGATTTTCTGATAGTCGGACGAGTTTTCGCGAAAGGTCTGCTCCGTATAAGAGCCGGATTCGGCATAGTCATAAAACATCTTCGGCACCCGCTTTTCGTACAGGCGTTTCAGATCGTCGATGCAGGTGATCACAGGCATGGTCCAACCCCTATTCAGTTGTCGCCACAGCTAACAACTCCGCTTGGGGGGTGCAATTGCAAAGCCCGGGGCGTCCTTTTGCCACCTTGGACATGTCAGCCGCCGCGCAAACCCTCGGCCAGTTCCAGCAGGTGCATTTCGGTCCGGCGCAAGCGTTGCAGCGCGTCGATCTGGGGGAAAAGCCTTGCGGCAAATCCTGTGGCATAAAAGGTCACGTCATGCGTGCCCGTCGCGAGGATCAGCGTCAGGCGCGTGGTCGGCGCATCCACCACCAGCAGCACCGGCCCGCCGTCTGCCGAAATCTGTTCGATCTGCGCTGAAATCGCAGGGGCACTGATGTCAAGAACGCCTTCGGTGGTCACGATATACTCCACCAGCGCCTGCAACTGCCCATCCGCCAGCATGCCCTTGACCCGCCCCGCCGCCGCATCGGCAGCGCGCACGGAATAGTGGCCATCTGCGGTGATCTGCAGCAGGGGGGGCGCATCCTCCCCCCTGTCGGGCCCGATGTCAAAGCGCAGGACCACGACACCGCTGGACGGGTCCGGCAGGCTGACCGCCTCTGCAAAACCCGGCCCCGCGGCCATCATTCCAACCCCCAGCAGAACCACGCGCCGGGTCAGATCTGTCATTCTGTCCGGCGACGCCGCGCGCCAGCGGCACTCAGAACGCCAAGCCCACCCAGCAGCAGCACCGCCCCGGCAGGCAGCGGCACGGGCTGAACGGGCGGTGTCACGACCGGGACGCTGCCAACAGTATAACCCAGGTCGGCAAAGGATTGAGCCGTGGTATTGCTGACAAAGGTGGGGGTGTTCAGAAAACCTGTCATCAATTCGCGGGTGCCGCCGGCCCAGTTTTCGGCCCAATGACCATTGCGCGTGCCCAGTCCGCTGACAATGTCAACAGGAACGAAGGCTGCGCCCGGGGCAAACTCGGACCGATAGGCGGCCAAGGCATTGCTGCCGGTGTATTGCCCGGACTCGTTCACATAAAGACCGTTTAGCGACCAGAGCGTCCCGAACCCGATCACATGCGCCATTTCGTGCTGAATGACCGCAAACAGCGACCCTTCGCTTTCCATCCGCGCCAGATCGGCAGTGTCAAACTCCATCTCGCCCGTCGTGGCATAATACGTGCCGCGTGTCCTTATAACTGTACTGGGCCCTGCACTGCCCAGAACACCAAACGCCCCGTCAATCGCCGTGCCCACGGCATTGATCACAAGGCTCGTCAGACTGACATTGGGCTTGTAGCCGGTGATCACGGTTTCCCAAAACGTCTCGGCTTGCGAAAAGATGGATTGCTGCGACGACGTCAGGCCGCTGCCAAAGACCACCTGAATGTCAAATGTTGCCGCCTGCGGTGCCGTGGCTGTCAGGGAAAGTGCTGCGGCGATCATCGCCCGAAATGATTTTTTCAACTATAATCTCCGCCTGCTGGGCTACACACCCTCCGCCATATCCAGCCCGGCGCGGGCTGGATGTCAAGGGAAGCGGGCTCTCTTTTTCTCAGAAAAGATCTCTTTGTGTTGCCTCAACGCCCCTATTCGTCCAGGTCACTTGGACTGGTGACGCCGAGCGCCAACAACCCCCAATGCGCCAAGTCCGCCCACCAGCATACCCAACGCGGCAGGAAGTGGCACGGCGGCAGGGGCTGCGACGGTATAGCCGATGTCGGCAAAGGACTGGATCGAAGTGTTGCTCAGAAAGGTCGGCGTATTCAGAAAGCCCGTCAACGTCTCATTTGGCCCACCGGCCCAGGTCTCGGACCAATGCGCGTTCCTTGTGCCGGCGCCGCTGACGATGTCGACGGGGATGAAGGCCGCGTTCGGGTCAAACTCGGCCCTGTAGGCCGCAAGGGCATTGGCCCCGGTATAACGCCCGGATTCGTTCACATAAACGCCGTTGCCGATCCAGAGCGTCCCGAACCCCATGACCTGCGCCATCTCGTGCTCGATCAGGGAATAAAGCGAACCGTCCGCTTCCATCCGGTCGACATCCGCGGAATCGATCTTCAGTTCGCCCGCTGTCGCGTAGACATAACCGCCCTGTGTTGTGTCAGCCGTCAGCCGCATGCTGCCAAGAACACCATAGGCCCCGTCGAAGGTTTTGGTGAACGCAGATATCGCGAGAGAGGGAATGTTGACCCCGGGCTTGTATCCGGTGACCGCGCTCTCCCACATTGCTTCCACCTGTGAAACGATGGTCTGTTGCGAGGGCGAGAAGCCGCTGCCAAAGTTCACCTGAATGTTGAAGGTAGACGCTTGCGATGCGGTGACGGCCAAGGCAAGGGTCGCTGCCAGCAGCGCGCGAGTTAACAATTTCACTATTCGTCCCCTTCAGCGGTCGGTCGTAACCACCGCTTTTCTGCGAAGCGCCCGAAAATCAGGCGCTTTGCGCACCTCTATTTCGAACCCAAACGGACCCAATGTCAAGCATGCCGATACCGGCATTCTTGTCTTGTGCACTGGTAAATACACGCGCAGGTAATCAAACCGTGGTCCTCAAGACCGGGTTCATGCCACGATTGGTTGATCGGATGGGTGCGGTGAAACAACCTTTGGTGGCGGCAGGCGCTGCAGGGTGTTGGCCGCTGGGTGGGTTTCTAGCCGCACATCCCCGATACCTATAAGGTGCGACATAACGCCACAGGGATTTGAGGTTTCTGGGTTGGGTCATCGCTGCCCTTCGGTACGGTAGGTCAGAGAGCGTGTGTGTTCAGCCATTCCGGTCCAAAACTTTTCGAAAAGTTCTGCAAACTTCTTCAAGGAAGCTTGGGCGTGATGGTAAATGCCGGGTTAATGAAAACCGATAAGCCATTGATATTGAACGGTTTCACAAAGTGTCCACATGTGGACGCCCCGGTTCAGGCCCGGTGCGCCCCGTCGGCCAGACCTTTGACAAAACCCAGCACTTCATCCACCGGCCGCCCCTCGCCGATCAGCTTTACAATCGCCGAGCCGACCACACAGCCATCAGCCACAGCGGCAATCCCTTGCGCAGCCTCGGGCGTGTTGATGCCAAAACCCACGATGATCGGCAGGTCGGTCGATGCCTTGATTCGCGTGACCTCGGGCGCCACATCGCCCGCACTCGCCGCCGCCGCCCCCGTGATCCCGGTGATCGAAACATAATAGACAAAGCCCGAGGTATTGGTCAGCACCTTGGGCAGGCGCTTGGCGTCGGTGGTGGGGGTGGCCAGCCGGATGAAGTTCAGACCCGCGGCTTGGGCGGGCAGGCACAACTCGCTGTCCTCCTCGGGCGGCAGATCGACGATGATAAGGCCGTCAATCCCAGCGGCTTTGGCCTGGTTCAGGAACAGATCCACCCCACGCGAATAGATCGGGTTGTAGTATCCCATCAGAACGATCGGCGTCGTGGTGTCCCCGGCCCGAAAGTCACGCACCATCTGCAAGGTGCGGTCCAGCGTCATGCCCCCGTCCAGCGCCCGTTGTCCCGCAAGCTGGATCGTCTGACCGTCGGCCATCGGATCGGTGAACGGCAGGCCAAGTTCGATGATGTCAACGCCTGCAGCGGGCAATCCCTGCATCACCGCCAGCGAGGTGGCCTGATCAGGATCGCCTGCCATGATATAGGCGACGAAGGCCTTTTTCCTGGCAGCCGTCAGCCGCGCAAAACAATCGTCGATTCTGGTCATGTTCCGGCCCATCCTTGCAAGTCAGATGCGGGTTTGCACGGGGGCGGGTGGAAAATCAAGACGGGCTATAGGGCGTCTGGGCAGACAGCTTCGATTGTGTGGCCATCGTGGTCCAGAACAAAGGGGTCCGCACTGGCCAGCGGGGCCAAAGATAAGGTGTGGCCGGGCTGATCGGTTCGCCTGAGGTGTCCTCAGCCCGGGATGGTGCTGATGATCCAATGGATGCCAAAGCGGTCACGCACCATGCCAAAGCCGGGGGAGAAGAAAGTGGGTTTGAAGGCATCGATCACGGTGCCCTCTGCCGAAAGCCGGTCAAATATCCCTTGGGCCGTGACGACGTCCGGTGCGGACTGCATCACGGAAAAGCCGCGTTGTGCGTCGCCTGTCACACCCGGGGGGTAGTCAGAGGCCATCAGAGTGCCATCGCCCAATGTCACCTGGCCATGCATGATTCGCGGGCTGTCTTTCCAGGCAGCAGGTGCTTCGGGGGCATCGGCAAAGCGCATCATTTGCAGGTTTGTCCCGCCAAAAACGGTGGCGTAAAAGCTCAGCGCCGCGGCGCAGTTGCCTTGAAAATGGATGTAGGGCAAAGTTGGCATGGCAATCTCCTTTACCTATGACACTAAGCCTCTAAACTAAGTTTGCAACAATTTTGGGAAGGGGCCGTGGCAAAGGTCCGCTTTACATCGCATCTGGTGCGCCACCGCCCCGCCCCTACGATCGAGGCAGAGGGTGCAACGGTGGCCGAGGTTTTGGCGGCGGGTCTGGCCGGGGATGACCTGCTGCGGTCCTATGTGCTGGATGAACAGGGGCGTTTGCGCAAGCATGTCACCATTTATGTGGATGGCGCGGTGATCGCTGACAAGTTGCGGTTGAGCGATCCGGTCGCACCGCAGAGCGAGATTTATGTGCTTCAGGCATTGTCAGGGGGGTAGGGGATGGCGACGTTGTGGGTGGGCAGCCGAAAGGGGCTATTTCGATATGACAGGTCGGGCTCGGGCTGGCTGTCCGCCGGGCCACCGGCCTTTCTGGCGGAACCGGTCAGCGCGTTTCTGGATGATCCGCGGGATGGGGCGCTGTATATCTCGCTCTATCACGGTCATTTCGGGTGCAAGCTGCACCGGTCGGATGACCGGGGCCAGACTTGGGTGGAACTGCCCACGCCCGCCTATCCCAAATCAGACGCGCCCGACGCCCCGGCGCTGGAGTTCATCTGGTGCTTTGCTGCTGGGGGTGCGGATGAGCCGGGGGTGATCTGGGCGGGCACGCTGCCGGGTGGGTTGTTCAAATCCACCGACCGGGGGCAGACTTGGCTGTTGAATGAGGCTCTGTGGAACGTGCCCGGGCGGGACAGGTGGTTTGGCGCAGGCTACGACCATCCGGGGGTGCATTCGATCTGCGTAGATCCGCGCGACAGCCGGCATCTGGTGATTGCCGTGTCGATCGGCGGGGTCTGGATCACGCGGGATGGCGGGGCAAGCTGGGTGATCGGCGGCTACGGGTTGCGCAACGAATACATGCCACCCGATCAGGCCCAGACGCCGGAATTGCAGGATGCCCATCTGATCGCGGCCTGCACCGCCGACCCCGACCGCATCTGGTGCCAGCATCACAATGGCATCTTTGTCAGCGATGATGGCGGGGTGAACTGGCGGGAAAGCCTGAATGTGAAGCCGTCGAATTTCGGTTTTGCCGTGGCCCCGCATCCAACCGACCGCGACCGGGCCTGGTTTGCCCCGGCCAAGAAGGACGAATACCGGGTGCCCGTGGACGGGCGGTTGGTGGTGACGGAAACGCGGGACGGCGGGGTAACGTTTGAAAGCCTGTCGAACGGGTTGCCGCAGGGCGATGCCTATGACGTGATCTACCGCCACGCGCTGGTGATGGACGGCACGGGCCAGCGGCTGGCGATGGGGTCCACCACCGGGGGCTTGTGGGTCAGTGAAGATCAGGGGGCGACATGGCTACTTTTGTCAGCCCATCTGCCGCCCATTGCCTGTCTGACCTTCGCACCTTGACCCGCAGCCCCCTTGCCCCTATGCCGCGCCTGCCAGCAAGGAGAGCGTCATGGGTTTCAAGATGGGTATTGTCGGGATGCCGAACGTCGGCAAATCGACGCTTTTCAACGCGCTGACCCGGACAGCCGCCGCACAAGCCGCCAACTTCCCCTTCTGCACCATCGAGCCGAATGTGGGCGAGGTGGCGGTGCCCGATGCGCGGCTGGACCGTTTGGCCGCAATTGCGGGCAGCAAGCAGATCATTCCTACGCGGATGACCTTTGTCGACATCGCAGGCCTCGTACGCGGGGCGTCCAAGGGTGAGGGGTTGGGCAACCAGTTTCTGGCCAACATTCGCGAATGCGATGCCATCGCCCATGTCCTGCGCTGCTTTGAAGATGGCGACATCACCCACGTCGAAGGGCGAATCGACCCTATTGCCGATGCCGAGACGATCGAGACCGAGTTGATGCTGGCCGACATGGAAAGCATCGAACGCCGGATTGCGGGTTTGGCGCGCAAGATCAAGGGCGGCGACAAGGAATTGCTGGATCAGGACCGCCTCTTGAAGGCCGCCCTCGCCATGCTGAACGAGGGCAAACCGGCACGTACGGTGCAGGTGGCCGAGGATGACCTGCGGACATGGCGGTTGTTGCAACTGCTCACCTCCAAGCCCGTGCTATATGTGTGCAACGTTGAGGAAGCCAAGGCCGCCGCCGGCAACAGCCAGTCCGACCGCGTGGCAAAGATGGCCGCCGAACAGGGCGCTGCCTCGGTCATCATCTCGGCCCGGATCGAGGAAGAGATCAGCCAGCTTGCCGCCGACGAGGCCGCGATGTTTCTGGAGGAGATGGGTCTGCACGAGGCAGGTCTGGACCGGCTGATCAAGGCGGGATACGCGCTGCTGGGGTTGCAGACCTATTTCACCGTCGGGCCGAAAGAGGCGCGGGCCTGGACGATCACCAAGGGCACTTTGGCGCCGCAGGCGGCCGGTGTCATTCACGGTGATTTCGAGAAGGGCTTCATCCGGTCTGAGACGATTGCCTATGACGATTACGTCGCCGGAAATGGCGAAAGCGGTGCCAAGGAGGCGGGCAAGTTCCGCGTTGAAGGCAAGACCTATGAGGTCAAGGACGGCGACGTGTTGCATTTCCTGTTCAACGCCTGAGTCGGTGGCGATTCGTCTTGGCCTCTGATGGACTTTCCGACTGAATTGTATAAGGGCAGGGCGGCCACGCCGCCATTGGGCAGCGTGACCATTAACTGTTTCACGGTCATATCTAGTTTAATTCATATAAAATTCAGTGGCTTGCGTCATCAGTCAGGCAATTGATGCAAAAGCTTGAAAACTGTCATCGCCCAGTGGCAAACTCGGTTCAGTTTTAACATCCGGGGCGGAGGTTGGTCATTGTGCTTTTTGAAAGCGAGTTGTTGGATTTGATTGCGCAGGAGTCGGGGATTAAGCCCGATGCGTTGAAGGCTGCCAATGGGTTGATGTCGACTGGGGTTCTGGACAGTTTTTCGCAGGTGACCGTGATAACCTTCGTCGAGGAACAGATAGGCGGTGAGGTGCCGCCGTCGGACCTGACCTTCGAGAACTTTGATTAGATTGCGGGCATCTGCAGCTATGTCGAGCGTGCCCGTGCCCCCTGAAGCGCCGCGCCGGCTTTGTGACCGGGACATTGACGAGATTGCCCTGCATCTGTTGGAGCGCATGCTGGTCAGAAAGGCCCGCAACACCCTGTTGCGCGACGATCTGGCAGAACTTGGCAACCAGATGTCGCCCCACGAA
>CAMDHB010000050.1 GCA_945897655.1 Pseudorhodobacter antarcticus | reverse complement strand
GGGGCCTGTGGGGCCCCGCCGGGATCAGGTCAGTTTGCGCCGTCCAGGATGGACTGGATGGTTTCCTGTGCGATGGCGGCCGCGGCGTCCACGTCGTCGCCATAGATCGCCTCTTGCAGGAACTGCAGCCAGGGACCGGTGGCCGAGTTGTAGATGTCGTTATAGACGACGCTCGAGGGCGTGCGCCCCTGGGCCATCGCATCGGTCGCAACGCCGTAACGGGCGTCCAAGCCCTCCAGCGCTTTGGCCGCGATGTCGCCACGCACCGGCAAGCTGCCAAACTCGGCCATCAGACGCTGCATTTCGGGCGAATAGATGTGATCCACGAATTGCAGCACGGCCTCCATATTGTCGGTTCCCGCCGTCACGACAAAGTTGTCGCCGCCGCCAAAGGATGAGGGCTGGCCATCCGGGCCGGGGATGTAGGTCACGCCATAGTTCATGCTGGCATACTGGCTGTTCAGGATGCCAATGGCGAAGGCACCCGAGGTGGCGATGCCGATGTTGCCGGTGGCAAAGGCCGAGAAGAACGACGACCCGGTGTCAGTTTCGGCGCTGGGCGGTACGGCATCGGCGGCCAGAAGCTGGCGGTACAGGTCAACCGCGCCGCGGGCTTCGGGTGTGTCGATATTGGCCGATTTGCCATCGGGCGAGACGATGTCAGACCCTTGGGCCCAGATGTAGGGCAGGAAGGTGAAGGCGTTGCAACCCGCACAGGCGCCCGAGAAGTAATAGCCGTAAACGTCGCCACCCAGAGCGCGGACGGCGGTCGCTTGCGATACGATCTCGGCCCAGTTCGACGGCCCATCTTCGGGGTCAAGGCCCGCCTTGGCATAGAGGTCCTTGTTCCACAGCAGAACCGACGAATCCGCCGAGAAGGGCAGACCGTAGACCTTGCCGTCAAAGGTACCTGCCTGAATATGGGCAGGCGACAGTTGGTCGAAATAGGGCAGGCTCTTGGCCATGTCCGTCAGGTCAGCCAGTTGTCCAGCCGAAGCGAAGGCCGGGGTATAGATCAGGTCCAGCGACAGGATGTCGGGCGCCGTGCCACCAGCGGCAGCCGTGGCGAACTTTTGCACCAATTCGCCCGGCGGGATGAATTGCACCTCGATCTTGGTGTCATGGGTGGCGTTGAACGCCTCGACCACTTGCGGCAGAAAGTTCTGCACATCGGTCCGGGCCCACATCTCCAGCGTGTCCTGCGCCGTTGCGGCCGAGCCCATGCCAACCGCCAGCGCCAGCATGGAGCCGCGTGTCATCAGTTTTCTCATAGTTCCTCCTCCTCCGTTGTTCCGGCGGTCCTTCCCGCCTTGGTAGTTTCTATGGGGCGCTGGATGCCCGCGCCCGCAGCACACAGGGCAAGCGCCGTACGCCGGGCGGCACCTGCGCGCCGTTGATCGCCTCAAGCAGGGTCAACCCGGCCTGACGGCCCAGTTCCCGCAGGTTCATGTCCACGCTGGACAGGGGGGGGCGTGTCTCCTCGGCCACGATCTCCCAATTGTCAAAGCCCACCACGGCCACATCCGCGGGCACCCGCACGCCGCGTTCGCGCAGGGCGTCAATCACGCCGCGTGCGATCTGGTCGTTGCCGCAGAACACGGCGTCCGGCGGTTCGTCCGATGCCCAAAGCTCGGCCACCGCTTCGTGACCCCATGCTTCGGACCAGCGTCCGAACATGGCGCCCGGGCCATGCGGGGCAAGGCCTGCTTCGGCCAGTTCGGCGCGCCAACCTTGGGCCCGTTCCCCTGCCACGCGGAACCGTGCGGGTCCGGTCACATGGGCGATGCGCCGACGTCCGCTCGCCACCATATGCGCCACCGCCAACCGTGCGCCCTGCTCCTCATCCGGCAGATAGCTGACACGGTCAGGCCCGCCATCCGACATCACATGAATGAACGGCACGGTCAGGCCGCCAAGATCGACCGGCAGGATGCGGTCCACCCGGCGCCCGGCCACCACAATGCCGTCAACCTGCTTTTCCATCAGCGCATCCAGATGGCTTTGCGCCAGCACCGGGTTATCCTCTAGCGCGCAGAGGAACACCGACACGCCGTGGTCAATCAACCCCTCGGTCACGCCCTGCATCACGGGCAGGGCAAAGCGGCCATAGACGTCGTCGGTCAGCAACCCCACCGTGAAACTCCGCTTGCTGTGCAGCCCACGCGCCATCGCATTGGGCCGAAAGTTCAACTCCTTGACCACGCGCAGGACCCGTTCGCGCGTTTCGGCCATCATCCGCCCCCGACCGCTGAGCGCCAGCGAGACCGTGGCGATGCTGACCCCGGCCCGCGCCGCGACGTCATGTATTGTCGCCTTTTGGGGGGCAGAGTTCGGCTGCCGCACGGCCCTGTGCTTCCCTTGAATGGTCGGATGTTTCGTTGGTTAAAGGTTTATCCAACTTGAAACGCGCAACAATGATTCTTTTTCAGGCAACTTGCGAACGATTGGGAAGGGGCGGCCTGATGTCGTCGGATCTGGTGCAGGGTGGGTTGCAACAGACAAAACCCGCCGGGGGACCAGCGGGTTTTGGGTGGACTTTGGCAGCTTGGCGTTGGCCTGCGCCCAACCTCAGGCCGGGGTGCGGCCTGAGGTTGGGAAGGTCCGCTCGGGGCGGTAGGATCTGAAGCTGGACAGGTCTTGGGCGTTACATTCGTCATGCCAACGGCTGCCCGGTACGACAGCAGCGGCCACAGGAAAGCGGGCGGCAAAGGCGTCGGTGGCCGCACAGGTCTCCATCGCAATGGTCACAAGGCCCGCAACGGTGCCGCCCTGACGTTCAACCAACTGGATCGCCGCTTCCATCGTGCCGCCGGTTTGAATCCATTGGTCAGCCAGCAGAACCCGGCAGCCAGGGGCAAAGGCGGGCAGGCGCATTTCCATGTCCTGCGTCTTGCCCGAGTAATTGGTAAAGCTGACACGGTCGGTATCGACACACAGTTTGCCCGCCTTGCGCACGGGCAGGAACCCCTTGCCAGTGCGGGCCGCAAGCCCGGCCCCCAGCACAAAGCCCATCGCATCGCAGCCGCCGACCACGTCAAACTCCACCCCCTTCAGATCGGCGATCAGATCATCCAGCAGGTCGGCAAAGGCGGCAGCGTTGATATAGATCGAGGTTGGGTCCAGCCAGGCAAACTTGGGGCCCTTGGTGTTGGGCGACATCAAGGACAGATACCAGCGGTCGTCGCGCGGGCCTTTGGGGTCGGTCATTTGGGGGCTCCGTAATCTCGGGTCAGGGCCAGAAGGGAGGCCAGACGGGCGGGGTCGATGTTGTAAAAATCGCCGGGGTGGTTGATGCCGGTGGCGACCAGAAAGCAGTCCACATCGGCGGCATAAAGGTGGGCATTGTCGGGGGTGACGCCCGAGGCGATGGCGAGGGGGGCCGCCCCAAGGCCACGGCGAAAATCGGTGATCTTGGTCAGATCGGTCGCCTGACCTGTTGCGACGCCGGAGGTCGTGACGACATCCATGAAGGGCCGGGCCAGTCGGGCAGAATATTCGTTCAAGGCCGGGTCAACCGGGCGCTGCTTCTTGAAGCAGACCCCACCCAGATACAGCCCCTGCCAGCCACTGGCGGCGCGGATGGCGGCTATCGCCTCGGCCTCGGTCTGGACAGGCTGGCGTTCGTCCATGCAGGCGTCATCGGCCCAATAGGCGTCAATCTGGCACCCCTCGGACGCCAGACGCCCCAGCACCGGAAAGGCCACGCGCCCGGGTTGGGCCAGAAAGTTTACCCCCAGCCAAAGGTTGGGGCATTCGGCCCGGGCGGCGCGCAGGATGGGCAGAAACGGGTCTACCGGGAAATCATGGTTGATCAGTAACACACCCGCCGCGCCTAGACGCACGGCATGGCTGATGTTGCGCAGCGTTTGGGTCAGGTCCTGCACGTGGATCACCGGGGTCACCACCGGGCCGGGTGTCTTGAACATGCGGTGAAAGGCGCTGCGGTCCATCGGGCTCTCCATTACCCCGCCCTGCATAGGAAGGGGTTGGAGATTTTCGAAATTGATAATTACTATGGTTCCATAAAGTCGCCAAATGAAGGGCCTGTCCATGCTGACCAATGTGCCAACCGATTTGCTGCGCACCTTTGTGACCGTGGTCGATCTGGGCAGCTATACCCGTGCGGGCGAGGCGTTGGGGCGCACGCAACCCGCGATCAGCCTGCAGATCCGCCGGTTGGAGGAGTTGTTGCGCACCCAGTTGATCAACACCGAGGGTCGCCAGATCCGGCTGACCGATGGTGGCGTGGCGCTGGGACCCTATGCGCGGCAGATCCTGCGGCTGAATGATGACATCGTGGCCCATTACGCTGCCGAGGCGCTGTCAGGCTGGATCAAGGTTGGCCTGCCCACCGATTTTGCGAACGCCTTTTTATTGGGCGCGATTACCAGATTTGCAGCAAGTCAACCTGATGTGCGGATTGAGGTGGAAAGTCGGCTGTCACGGGATTTGCGGGGGGATCTGGCGGCCGACCGGTTGGACATGGTGGTGGCCATCGCCCCCACGCAGGACGAGGCCTATCTGGTGAACACGGCCACCATCACCCCCATCTGGGCGGTTGCCGACAGCTTCAGGTGGGAGGAGAAATCGACCCTGCCGCTGGTCCGCCACCCCGACCCCTGCGAGTATGCCGACCGGATGCGCAACGCCCTGCGCGGATCACGCAAGGCATGGAAAACCAAGATGGTTTCGGGCGATGTGGCCGGCATTCAGGCCGCTGTTCTGGCCGGAATTGGCGCGAGTGCCCTGACCCCTGCAACCCTGCTGCCCGGCCTGCGGGTGGGCACCTTGGCCGAGGGGTTTCCGCCGCTGGCCCCCCTGCGGATCGGGCTGTTTTACAAGCATGCCCGGCTGTCCAAGGCGGCGCATGGTCTGGCGCAATGGCTGATGCAGCAGATCACCTTGGCCGGTCAGGACTTGCCTGCATAAGCAAAGTTTATGCAACCATACAAAGACCAAATTTCCGCAGCAGATCGAATCGGTCCTAATCTTTGCCCAAGGCCAGGGTGAACTGCCCATGGTCGCCACAACAGGGGATGCCAGAATGACCGAAAGCCGCCTTCACCTTACCCGCCGCCGCCTGTTGCAGGGTGCGGCCTCGGTGGCGCTGACCGCGCCGATGATCAACCGCGCCTGGGCGCAAGAGGCCACGCAGATCAACATGCTGGGCTGGTTCGGCCATGCCGAGCCCGATATCGTGGCCGAGTTCGAGGCCGAGAACAACGTCAAGTTCGTGCCGAAATACTATGCCGGTGGCGACAACATGATGGCGCTGATCTCGCAATCACCGCCCGGCACCTATGACCTGATCCTGTCGGATGCCGAGTTCGTGCAGCAGTTGAACGCGGCGGGCTATATCGAGGAGATGGACGCCTCGCTTTATCCGTTTGATGATTTCTATCCGGAATACATGAACTTCCCCGGCCACTGGACGGACAAGACCCTGTGGTCGGTGATGGTGCGCTATGGCCTGCTGGGCGTGTCTTACAACACCGACGCGCTGACCCGCGAAGAGGCGATGAGCTATAACGCGTTCTGGAACCCCAAGGTGACGGGCAAGGTGGGCCACTTTGACTGGCATCTGCCCAGCCTGGGCCAGGTGTCCTTGCTGAATGGCAACAAGGCCCCTTCGCCCTTTGACATTGACGAGGCGGCCTGGACGGCGGTCAAGGACAAGATGATGTCGTTGAAGCCGCAGGTTGGGGGCTATTTCGACTACGGCGGCACTTTCGCCGGTCTGAAGAATGGCGAGATGCTGGCGATGGTGGGCATTGGTGACTGGATCACCGGCGTTCTGGAAAAGGACGGCGCCAAGGTTGCCAGTGTGATCCCCGAAGAGGGCGGCATTCAGTGGACCGAAAGCTATTCTATCGGCGTCGGCACCACCAAGCATGAGATCATCAACAAGTTCATCAACTATATGCTCAGCCCCAAGGGGCAGGTGAAGTCGATCCAGATGGCCGCCTATCCCGGCCTGTCGCCCACCAAATCCGGCTGGAAAGCCATTCAAGAGGCGAACCCGGCGGAAGCCAAGCGGTCTGGTCTGATCGAAGGCGATGACAACGACCCGATCAAGATGCTGCGCGAAGGGCGCCTTTTCTTCCGGGACGTGCCCAAGCAGCAATCGCTGGAGGATTGGAACGACTTCTGGTCCGACTACAAATCTGCCTGATGGACAGGCTGGGCGGCCCTGACCGGGCCGCCCGCAGCACCGCATGACCCGCAGGTTTGACCCCTATCCCCATGTCTTGCGCCTGCCCCTGATCCTGTGGCAGGGCGCGTTTTTTGTCATTCCGCTGATCTTCATGGCGGCGATGAGTTTCTGGCTGGTCAAGAACTACAAGCTGGAACCCAACTTCGTGTTCGACAACTGGACGCGCATGCTGGGGCGGGGCGCGTTCTGGGATGCATACTGGATCACGCTGTGGCGGGCGGTGCTGGCGGGCATCATCGCCTCGGCCATCGCGTTTCCTGCGGCGCTGTTCATGGCGTTCCGGCTGTCCGAAGGCGGGCGGCGCTTTGCACTGTTGTGCCTGATCGTGCCATTCTTCACCTCGTTTCTGGTGCGGGCCTATGCCTGGCAGGTGATCCTGGCTGAAAGCGGGCCGGTGAATGCGGTGTTGGGCGGGGTGGGTCTGGTGCCATACACCATGCTCAATTCAGGCTTCGGCGCGATGGTGGGGTATCTGACACTGGTGCTGCCGCTGGTCGTGATCTTTCAGACATGGAGCCTGGCCGCAATTGACCGCAACCTGATCGAGGCGGCGGGCAATCTGGGGGCCACGCCGTTGCGCGTGCTGGGGTCTGTCATCATTCCGGCGGCAAAGACCGGGTTGGTGCTGGGCGCGGTGTTTGCCTTCATCATGACCTTTGGCGATTTCGTCAGCCCCTTCTATCTGGGCGGGTCCAAGCCGCCGACGCTGACCATTCTGATCATCGACACCACAAAATCGGGCCAGCAATGGCCGCGTGCGGCCGTGGTGGCGGTGGTGATGATCGCGACACTGTTCGCCGTCGCCTCCGCCGCCCTGCGCGCGGCTTATGGGAGGCGGGGATGAGGGCGCTGGGTTGGGTTTATCTGTCAGCGGTGTTTTTGTTCATCTTTGCCCCCATCGCGGCCAGTTTCATCTTTTCGTTCAATTCTGACCGCTTTCCAACCTTGCCGCTGGGGTCGTTCACGACGGACTGGTACATGCGCGCCTTTTCGCGGCCCGAGGTTTGGCAGGCCATCGCCAATTCGCTGATCGTGGCGGGGGTGACGGCGGTCGTGTCCACCTTCATCGGTTTTGCCACGGCCTATACCGATTTCCGCTATGGGTTCCGGTTCAAGACGGCCTATCTGGCGCTGGCCTTGCTGCCGCCCACGCTGCCCTTGGTCATCATGGGGCTTGCGATGCTGGCCTGGCTGTCGCAACTGGGGATTTCGGGCACGCTGACGGGCATCGTGATTGCCCATGTCGTGCTGGCCACGCCCTTTGCGATGGCGATCTGTCGGTTGCGGCTGTCACAGATGGACCCGGCGCTGGAGGCTGCGGCCTGGAACCTTGGGTCCAGCCAATGGGGGGCGATGCGGCATGTCATCTTGCCATTCTGCGCCCCGGCCATCGTGTCGGCCCTGTGCCTGACCGCCGCCGTGTCGTTTGACGAATTCATCGTCGCCTGGTTTGTGTCGGGGTTGAACCGCACGGTTCCGGTGATGATCCTTGAAATCCTGCAGGGCAATGTTGACCCGCAAATCAACGCCATCGGGACGGTCGTCTTTGTGACCTCGATGACGCTGGTGGTTGCGGCGCAGTTCCTGATCTTCAGAAAGCGCCAAGATGACTGATCCGCTGGTCCAGTTCCGTGCCGTTCACAAAAGCTTTGGCAGCTATGTCGCCGTCAAATCGCTGGATCTGGATATCCAGCGGGGTGAGTTTCTGGCGCTGATGGGGCCGTCGGGCTGTGGCAAGACGACGACGCTGCGCATGCTGGCAGGTCTGGAGGCGCCGACGTCGGGGACGATTTCGATCGGTGGGCGTGTGATGAACAATGTGCCGCCGCATCAGCGGGATACACCCATGGTGTGGCAATCGCTGGCGCTGTTTCCCTTTCTGTCCGTGGTCGAGAATGTCGAGTTCGGTCTGCGGATGCGCGGCATCGCGGCGGCAGAACGGCGCGAGCGGGCGATGATGTGGCTGGGCCGGATGGACCTGCAAGGGTTTGAAACCCGGCGGATTGATCAGTTGTCTGGCGGTCAGCGACAACGGGTGGCGCTGGCCCGGTCTTTGGTGACGGAACCAGAGATGCTGTTGCTGGACGAACCCTTGTCGGCGCTGGACGCGCATCTGGTCATCCGCATGCAGGGCGTGCTGACGCGCCTGCAAAAGGATTTGGGGATTACATTCGTCTACGTCACCCATTCGCAGTCTGAGGCCTTTGCGATGGCGGACCGCGTGGTCATCATGGGGCATGGCGCCATCGAACAGATCGGCCGCCCGCAAGAGATTTTCCGAGGCCCAAAGACCCGCTTCGTGGCAGAGTTTGTGGGGCGCAACAATATTCTGGCGGGTCCTGTCAAGGCTGGCGTCATGACCACGGCGCAGGGTCCTGTCCCTGTTCTGTCAGGCGATGGCCCGATGGAGATTGTCGTGGCCGCCGACCGCGTGACCCTGTCGCGTGACCGTCCTGCAGGCGCTGCGATCCGGGCGGCATTCCTGTCCGAGGAGTTCGCGGGAACCGGGATCATCTGCTACTTTGAGACCCCGGACGGCGCGGAATGGAAGGCGCAGGTCACCGAAACCCAGCTTGCCGAACTGCACCCCGAAAGCGGGCAGGACTTCTGGCTGTCGTGGGACCCGGCCCGCGTTCATGTGATGGGATAAATGATGGACTGGCCCAACCGCGCCCCCTTTGCCGCTGCGATCACCTTTGACATGGATGCCGACAGCCTGATCCACGCCGCCGACCCCGAGGGGTGGAAGCGGCCCTATGCCATCTCGATGGGCCAGTATGGCCCCACGGTGGGCGTGCCGCGCATCTTGGAAACCTACCGCAGGCTGGGGTTGCGGCAGACCTTTTTCATACCCGGTTGGTGCGTGAAAACCTATCCCCATGCGGTTGAGGCGATTCTGAAGGGCGGGCACGAGATAGGCTGTCACGGCTGGATCCACGAAAACCCCGCCGCCCGCACGGTTGCGGAACAGGGCGAGGATCTGGACCGCGCGCTGGAGGCGATGGCGGCCTTTTCAGGCTATCGGCCAAAGGGTTACCGTGCACCGGTGTACCTTTTGACCAATGACACCCCCGGCCTGATTGCCGACCGGGGGTTCACCTATGACAGTTCGATGATGGCCGATGACGAGCCCTATGCGCTGGATTTGGGCGGGCGGACCCTGATCGAAATCCCCACCCATTGGGGCATCGACGACTGGCCGCCCTTCGCCCATTACGCCGAAATCGGCTATATGATGCCGGTGCGGGGGCCGAGCGAGGGCCTTGCCCCGTTCTTTGAGGAGTTTGAGGCGGCAAGGCAGGATGGCGGTCTGTGGCATGCCGTCTGGCACCCATTCCTGACCGGTCGCCGCGCCCGCTGGCAGGTGGTGGAGCGCTGGCTGGAAACGGCACTGACCTCGGGCGCATGGTTTGCCACCTTGGGCGAGATCGCAGCCCATGCCGAGGGCTTGCACAGCGCAGGTTCCCTGCGCACAGTACCCTTCCCCAGCTATACGGAGCGCCAGACATGAGTTTCGATCTGATCGTGAAGGGCGGCCTGTTGCCCGATGGCCGGCAAGCCGACATCGCCATCGCCAAGGGCCTGATTGCGGCGGTTGAGCCGGGCATTACCGCCGAGGCGGCAGAGGTGATTGACGCCACGGGCAAACTGGTCAGCCAGCCGTTGATCGATTGCCATTTCCACATGGATGCGACCCTCAGCTACGGCACCCCGCGCGTGAATGCGTCGGGCACCTTGCTGGAAGGCATAGCGCTGTGGGGTGAGTTGAAAAAGCTGCAAAGCCGCGAGGATATCGTGGCCCGCGCAATGGATTATTGCCGTCAGGCGATGGGCAAGGGTGTGCTGGCGATTCGTAGCCATGTCGATGTGACCGACCCCACCTTCCGCACGGTCGAAGGCTTGCTGGAGGTTAGGGACCGCATCAAGGGCAAGATGGACCTGCAACTGGTGGCATTCCCTCAGGACGGCTGGCTGCGCGCCCCGGGGGCCGAGGCGGCGGTGATCCGGGCGCTGGATGCGGGCGTGGATATCGTGGGCGGCATCCCGCATTTCGAACGCACGATGGCGGATGGGGCCATTGCCGTGCGCGCCGCCTGCCGCATTGCGGCCGAACGCGGGTTGATGGTCGATCTGCACTGCGACGAAACCGATGATCCCCTGTCGCGCCACATCGAAACGCTGGCCGCCGAAACCATCGCCTTCGGTTTGCAGGGCAGGGTGGCGGGGTCGCATCTGACCTCGATGCATTCGATGGACAATTACTATGTGTCAAAGCTGATCCCCCTGATTGCCGAGGCGCGGGTGGCAGCGATTGCCAATCCGCTGATCAACATCACCCTACAGGGCCGGGCCGATACCTATCCCAAAAGGCGCGGCATGACGCGGGTGCCCGAACTGCTGGCAGCGGGGGTGACGGTGGCCTTTGGGCAGGACTGTGTGATGGACCCTTGGTATCCGCTGGGGTCGGGCGACATGCTGGATGTGGCGCATATGGGGCTGCATGTGGCGCTGATGACCGGTACCGACCAGATGCGCCGGGCATTCCAGATGGTGACCGAGGCGCCTGCGCAGGTGATGGGCCTGAACTTTGGCCTGCACCCGGGCGCGCGGGGCAGTCTGGTTGTTTACGACTGCGCCACCCCGATTGACGCCCTGCGCCTGCGGCCCGCCCGAACGGTTGTTGTCTCGGACGGGGCAGTTGTGGCCCGCACCGCGCCTGCCGTGACACAAGCCGTTCTGTAAGGTGGCGCGGTCAGGTCGCGCCACCTGTCAGGTCATGCAAGCCGGGTCAGATAGTCGTCAAGCCTGACCATGCTCAACTGCACGCTGTGCCCAAAGCCGCCCCTGACCTGACCGTCGCGGGCTTGCAGCGACACGCATTCGACCCGTGCGGTCACGAGGCATCCACCATCCTTAGCCGCAAACTCCATCGTGTTCAGCGTGCGAGGCGGCATCACCGGGCCAAAGATCGGGTCAGGCACGGCTTCCCATTCATAGCTGAAACGGCGGGGCGGATCGACCTCGACAAAGGTGCTGAGGCTGGGGAATTCACGGCCATCCGGCACCCGCAGGGTATGGCGCCACAGACCGCCGGGGCGCACATCCATCTCGCACACCGGATGGGTGCAGCCGGGCGAGCCATAGAACTGCACCAGATGTTGTGGTTCAGTGTACATGCGCCACAGCACGGCGGGTGGGGCGGCGAACCAGCGGGTGATGTTGATCTGCGCCGCGTCATCGGGCAGGGTCAGGGCAAAGCTGTCAGCGGGGGTCATCCGGATCCTCCTTCAGGGTGGTCAGATAGGTGGCAAGGCGGTCAAAGCTGGCTTCATGGTGGCGGCGGAACCAGCCCAGCCACGCCTCGGCCACGCCCAGCGCATCAGGGCGCAGGCGGCAGGGGCGGAACTGGGCACGGCGCGACCGTTCGATCAGGCCCGCCTCCTCCAGAATCGCCAGGTGTTTGGTCACGGCGCCCATCGTCATGTCAAAGGGTTCGGCAAGGTCCGTCACACTGACCTCGCCCCCCGACAGCCGCGCCAACAGGGCGCGGCGGGTCGGGTCGCCCAGGGCCGTGAAGATTTTCGACAAGTCGTCCGAGGCGCGCATTGATTTACCGATTCGTATAATACCTTTTGGTAAAATACGTGACCAAGCAATGTAGGTCAAGGCGCAGGGGTCGTCTTGCGTCAGACGGCTTCGATGCGCAGCACCACAGGGGCGCCGACCAGAACGCCGGTGCCAGCAAACAGGCCCACGGCGTGGTCGATGTCGTCGCGGGTTGCCTTGTGCGTCACGATCAGAACGGGGGCGTTGACGCCTTCATGGCCGTACTGGCGCATCTGGTCGATGGATACGCCCGCCTCACCCAGCGAGGTGGCGATTTTGGCCAAGGCGCCCGGTTTGTCCAGGAGGGTCATCCGCAGGTAATAGGGCGCGGGGGTCGCGGTCTTGGCGGCGATGGGCTTGGTCAGGCCGGTGGCGGGCTGGCCAAAGGTCGGCAGGCGCAGGCCACGGGCGAGGTCGATCACATCCGCCATCACCGCGCTGGCCGTTGGCCCTTCACCCGCGCCGGGACCGCGCAGCACGATCTGGCCGACCGAATCGCCCTCCAGCACGACCATGTTGGTGCCGCCCTGCAACTGGCCCAGCGGGCTGTCGGCGGGCACAAGGCAGGGCGTCATCCGCTGTTCCAGACCCCGGCCCGTCATCTGCGCCACACCCAGCAGCTTGATCCGGTAGCCCATGTCGGCGGCCAGTCGGATGTCGTCGATCGACACTGCGCCGATCCCCTCCAGTTCCACCGCGTCAAAACTGACTTCGGTGCCAAAGGCGATGGCGGACAGCAGGCTCAGCTTATGGCCCGCGTCGATGCCGCCGACGTCAAGGTTCGGGTCCGCCTCAAGGTAACCCAGCGCCTGTGCGGCGGCGAAGACCTCGGCATAGGACAGACCCTCGTTCTGCATCCGGGTCAGGATGTAATTGCAACTGCCATTCATCACACCCATGACGCGGGTGATGCGGTTGCCGGCCAGCCCCTCGGTCAGCGCCTTGATCACCGGAATGCCGCCGGCCACAGCCGCCTCGAACCGGATCACGCGGCCGGCAGCCTCAGCCGCCAAAGCCAGACCGTGACCGTGATGAGCCAAGAGCGCCTTGTTGGCGGTCACGACATCCTTGCCAGCGGCAATTGCCGCCTCGGTCGCTAGACGCGCCACGCCCTCATGACCGCCCATCACCTCGACAAAGACATCCACATCATCGCGGCGGGCCAGGGCAACCGGGTCGGTTTCCCAGGCATAGGCCGACAGGTCGGCGTCGCGGGTCTTTGTGCGGTCGCGGGCGGATACGGCGCTGATCACCACTCGGCGGCTCGTGCGCGCGGCAATCAGGTCGGCGTGACGCTGCACGATCTTGACCACGCCAATGCCCACGGTGCCGAGCCCGGCAAGGCCAATGCGCAGATCGGGTTTAGGGGATGACGGCATGGGGCGACCTCGCAAAGCTGTTCGCCAGCCTGTTAGCCCATTGCCCCCGCGCACGCAACGTCAGCCGCCCTCCGCCGCCCAAGCCTTCAACGCCGCCGCCTGGGCAGCAAGCTCTGCCCCCCGCGTGTCCAGCGATGCGTCTTCGGCAAGCAACCCTTCCAGCGGTACAAGGGCAGGGGTGGGACCCACTGGCCCCGCCGGCCAATTGACCTGCGGTTGGGTGCTGCAGGCTGCCAGCACAAGGCAAATGATTAAACGCGGGATCATGTGGCGAACCTACTGCACCCAAAAGGCTGCCGATACCCTGCCCATTCACTTTGGCAAAAATACTCGCGGGAATGGGGTCTGGGGAAAGGGCAGCGGGCCCTTTCCCCAGCGTGGGGTCAGTGCGCAGGCTTGATGAAGGTGCCGTTGCGCAGATCGGTCATCGCCTGCTGGATCTCGGCCTTGGTGTTCATTACGATGGTGCCGTGCCAGGCGACAGGTTCCTG
>CAMDHB010000049.1 GCA_945897655.1 Pseudorhodobacter antarcticus | reverse complement strand
CAGATGGGTTTCTTTGATCTTTCAGATCGCTATGCGAGCCTGGACGCCAAGAAGGACCCGCTGGTCGAGATCGACACCGTCGTGCCGTGGGAGGAGTTTCGTCCGACCCTTGAGCGGGTCTGGCGCAAGCCAGATGCGGAGCGCAAGTCGCGTGCCGGGCGCAAGCCGATGGATGCCGTGCTGATGTTCAAGGCGCTGGTTCTGAGCGCGCTTTACAACCTGTCGGACGACCAGATCGAGTATCAGGTGCGCGACCGGCTCTCGTTCATGCGGTTTCTGGGGCTGGGCCTCGGGGATCGGGTCCCGGACGCCAAGACGGTCTGGCTTTATCGCGAGGCCCTGGCGAAGGCAGGCATGGTTGAGGCGCTGTTCAAGCAGTTCGACGGATACCTTGCGCGGCAGGGTTACATCGCGCGGGGCGGGCAGATTCTTGATGCCTCGATAGTTCCGGTGCCGCGCAACCACAACACCCGCGATGAAAACAAGGCCATCAAGTCCGGCGAAGTGCCCGAGGACTGGGCGGACAAGCCCGCCAAGCGGTCGCAGAAGGATACAGATGCGCGCTGGACGAAGAAGCATGGCAAGAGCCACTACGGCTACAAGAACCATGTGAATGTGGACCGCCAGCACAAGCTGGTGCGGCGCTACCATGTCAGCGATGCGGCCCTGCACGACAGCCAGGCGGTGGATCATCTGCTGATGCGCGGCAACACCGGCTCCGGCGTGTGGGCGGATGCGGCCTATCGGTCCGAGGAAATGGAAGCGAAGCTGCGCGCCGCGAAGCTGACCAGCCACATCCACCGCAAGGGCAAGCGCGGCAAGCCATTGACCGAACAGGCCAAGGGCAGCAATCGGACCAAATCAACGGTGCGGGTCCGGGTCGAGCACATCTTCGGCGCGCAGGCCAATGACATGGGCGGCACGCTGGTGCGCACCATCGGCCTGCTGCGCGCCAAGGCCAAGATCGGAATGAAGAACCTCAGCTACAACATGCGTCGCCTGGGGCAGCTTCGCCGTCTGAACCGTTGCCCGGCGTAACCCCGGGGGCCGCAAATCAGGCCAATAGGCCGTAAAACTGCACTTCAGAGGCCCATGACTGTGACCCACGGGCGCGCCAAGGGGGCACCGGCTGGCGTTATCTGCGGCTTCAAACGGCTGCCAACTCTCCGCGCCAGCGAAAACGGACAAAAATCGAGGTGCCCCTGTGGCGTTTCCTCGCGCCGGATCGTCAGGCCCTGCCTGAGATGCAGCATCCGGCGGGGGCGGGAGGGGGAGGTGGCTGTGGCGGGGGTGTCGTCTTCGCCCTTTTCAGCCTCGGATATCGTGGGCAGGAGGGCGGACCATTGGGTGGCGCAGGATTGGCTGCGAACCTCTCTCAGCACCTGCACAATCAGGTCGGTGAAGCCGCCGCGCAGGGCGGCGGCGAGGCGGAGGATGTGGCGTTCCAGCATCACCTCGGGCGTGGTGAGGAGGCCGTCCAGCTCTTCGACCACGCTTGCGCAGGCCCTCAGACGCGCGCGTTTCTGGCGGGTGGCGCTGGGGTGGAGGGCGGTTACGGCGGCGTCGAGGGTGGGGAAGTGGCCTTCGCGGACAGTCTCGACCAAGATGCGGCCTTTGTCCCAGGGGGAGATGGGGGAGCGGACCTCGTTTTCCGTGATCATCGCGGAGAGGGCAGCGGTGATGTCGGTGGGGGTGCGCAGGAAGGCGGGGATGGTGGGGTAGGCCCCGGGGCGGAGGGCGGCGAGGTTCTTGGTGGCGGTGAGGCGGCAGAAGCCGGAGATGAGGCCGTATTCGTGGCCGTCACTGGAGTTGGAGAGGCGCCAGACTTCGATGGGTTGGCGAAGCCCCTCGGCCGCGATGGAGGATTGGAGTTCGGCCAGGGCTGTGGGGGGGAGGGTGGAGCGGTCGCGGGGGAGGGCGTCCATCTGGATGGCGGTGAGGGGGATGTGGATGAGGGTCATGGGAGGCTCCTGTTTTCGCCACGGTAACAGGGGGGGTGGGGGTGTTGCTTGCGTGCGGTGGGTTAAGGGGTAAAGTGGGGGGCAGGTTTTTGGAGGGATTGTTATGGCAGGCGGACAAATAGCCACTCTGGCGGTGGCGTTTTTGATCATCATCACGCTGTTCAAGGCGATACGGATCGTGCCGCAGAGCAAGAAATATGTGGTGGAGCGGTTTGGGCGGCTGCGGGTCGTGCTGGGGCCGGGTATCAACTTTACTTTGCCGTTCGTGGATGTGGTGGCGCACAAGATCAGCATTCTGGAGCGGCAGTTGCCGACGGCGCATCAGGACGCGATCACGACGGACAACGTGTTGGTGAAGGTGGAGACGAGTGTGTTTTACCGGATCACCGAGCCGGAGAAGACGGTGTACCGGATCAAGGATGTCGATGCGGCAATTGCGACGACGGTGGCGGGGATCGTGCGGAGCGAGATTGGCAAGATGGAGTTGGATCATGTGCAATCGAACCGGAATGAGTTGACGACCCAGATCCGGGCGCATGTGCGGGCGATGGTGGACGACTGGGGGATCGAGGTGACGCGGGCCGAGATCTTGGACGTGGCGCTGGATGATGCGACGCGGCATGCGATGTTGCAGCAGTTGAATGCGGAGCGGGCGCGCAGGGCTCAGGTTATGGAGGCTGAGGGGAACAAGCGGTCGGTGGAGTTGAACGCGGATGCGGAACTGTATGCGGCCGAGCAGTCGGCCAAGGCGCGGCGGGTGCTGGCGGATGCGGAGGCTTATGCGACGGGGGTGATCGCGGGGGCGATTGCGGCGAATGGGTTGGAGGCCGCACAGTATCAGGTCGCGCTGAAGCAGGTGGAGGCGCTGACGGCGGTGGGCAAGGGGGAGGGCAAGCAGATGATCATCGTGCCGGCCAGTGCGCTGGATGCCTTTGCCGATGCGTTCAAGATGTTGAAGGGGCGGTCATGATGATTTGGACGCTGTGGTGGGCCTGGGTGGTGTTTGGGGTGGCGCTGGCCGTGCTGGAGGTGCTGGTGCCGGGGTTCATCTTCCTGGGCTTCGCCGTGGGGGCGGTGCTGGTGGGGGTGCTGGTGGGTTTGGGCCTGCTGGGCGGGTCGGTGCCGGTGCTGGCGCTGGTGTTCGCCGTGCTGTCGCTGGGGGCGTGGATTGTGCTGCGCCGGGTTGTGGGGGTGAAGGAGGGGCAGGTGAAGGTGTGGGATAAGGATATTAATGGGTGAGGGGGTAGTCCAATACACAAACGAATGGTGGACAAGCGGCCAAATTTCTGTTCTCGGATTGAAAGGCATTTTTTTCATGTCCAGATGCGTAGTTAATTCGAATTCTAGAAAAAATGGAGCCTTGAATGATGACCCCATACTCAAATCAGCCGCAGAGAGCATTCTGGCGGAGTGGGGTTTCAGAGCAAACCCCGCTCCGAATTGAGGGCCTGTATGAGCCGAAGTTCAAGATCGACAAGGAAATGCGGATAGCCGCAGCAGGAAGCTGTTTCGCCCAACACATCGGATCACAATTCAAAAAGCGAGGCTACAACTTTCTGGATCTGGAGCAGGCGCCGGAGGGATTTCCATCGGAAAAGAACCACGTGTACGGATTCGACCTATATTCTTGCCGCTATGGAAACGTTTATTCCGTGCGCCAATTGGTGCAACTTTTTGCGCGAGCAGACGGTCGGTTCATACCGGAAGAGTCTTCCTTCATCGAAAAGGATAGCAGGGTCAGGGATCCATTTCGCCCCGCGATTGAGCCAGGCGGTTTCGTTGATCAAGCCGAGATGATTCGTGATCGCGAACATCATTTTTCTAAGGTCAGGTCGTTGGCTGCACAAACTGACCTGTTTGTTTTCACGTTTGGTCTGACTGAGTGCTGGGAGTGCATTTCAGACGACGCGGCGTTGCCGGCCTGCCCTGGCACCGTTGGTGGTGAATTCGATGCTGCGCGGTACCGTTTCAAGAACTTCGCTTTCGGCGAAGTCATGGAGGATGCGGAAACCTTCATTTCCTATGCTTTGTCCAAGAACCCGAGTATGAAGTTTCTTTTCACTGTTTCACCAGTTCCGTTGACAGCCACTGCGACTGACGATCACGTCCTTTCAGCTACAGTCTATTCCAAGTCTGTTTTGCGCGCCGTTTGTGGCGAACTGCGGTCAAAGTACAGTTTTGTAGACTATTTCCCGTCTTACGAACTGGTCGCATCTCACCCAATGCGAGCGATGTACTTTATGCCGAATCTGCGGGCGGTGGCAAAGGAAGGCGTTGAGATTGTCATGGAGACTTTCTTCCGCGCTCATGGTGACGAGGGGTCAAACCAAAGTTTGGATCTGCAAGAAGCAAGGGCGAAAACAGATCCCGTTTGCGAAGAAGCCATTTTGGACACGTTCGGGGTATGACAATCATCATTGTTGGCAATTCACATGTTGCGGCTTTGCAGCAAGGGGCGGATCAGATCGAAGGAGTAGGACAGGTCCTGAAAATCGCGCCGTTTGGTGACGGTGCTCGGGAGTACGAGCCATTTAGCGCTGTCGTCAATGGTCAGGTTGTATTCACGGTGGAATTCTCTGCACAAATTCTTCTCAAGCTGACAGGGAAAAACTCGTTTGACCCGTCGTGCACCTGGGGGATTTGCATGGGGACCCACAATACGCGGGTCTATAGCCTGCAGTTCTGGCAAACGGCAGCGCCTTCCATAATAGCGGGGCCAAGAAGTCGACCAGTTTCCAACGCTGTTCTGGAGGAAATTTTTGCGAAAGAGCAAATCTTCAGAAAGGTGTTCCTAAGTCAATTGCTGGAGACTGGTGGAAAATTCTTTATCGTTTCTGCACCAAGTCCGCGGCGCGATGGGTCGGCTGCGATTCGTGGCGTACCGCTTGCGACCATCGAAAAGTTGGATCGAATGGCACGCGATCACTTTCGTAAGTGGATCGGGGAACGCAATATCCCGATTGTCGAGCCGCCAGAGGAGACGATGGACGAACAGGGTTTTCTTTTGGACGAATTTGCCCAGAAAACCTCCGTGTTTGGCGGGCCTGACCCGCATCATGCGAACTCCGCTTACGGGAAGATCATGGTGCAGAAGATTTTGGACAGCGCCAAGGGTTTTGAAGCGACCTGGCGGGCGAATGACGCGTTGAGTCGGCAGTGATGGCGCACCCATAGATGGGTAGAAAGCGAACCTTAGGGTGCGCATTTATCTCGCATAACTGCCTTAACCCTACCAGAAAGGTGCGCTTTAAGCGGGAGCGTTTTGGGGAACGGGCGGGGTGTTGCGCTCGCAATTCGACCCGCCCTGGGGCGGTTTTGGCTGACACTGTGTTTGGGCCATTTGGCGGTGGTGTGACGGGTGCTTACCCCGGGCCGTTCGCTTGTGCCCGATGGGGTGAGCGGCTCCCCTCACCCGCCCGGATCACACCGCCGAGAACCCGTTGTCGACGAAAAGCTGCGTTCCGTTGACGAACTCGGCGTCATCGGAGGCGAGGTAGAGGGCGGCGCGGGCGATGTCTTCGGGGCGGCCCATGCGGCCTTGGGCGGCACGGATGGCGGCGTCGGACACGTCCACGCCCAGCGCGGTCAGGCCCGCCACTTCGCGCTGGCCATGCGGGGTTTCGATGAAGCCGGGGCAGACGGCGTTGCAGCGGATGCCGCGATCCCGAAACTCGACCGCGATGGCGCGGGCGAACATGTGGCAGGCCCCTTTGGTGGCGTCATAGAGCACCTCATTCGGGGTGCCGTAGACGGCCGAGATGGAGGAGGTGCAGACAATCGCCCCCTTGCCCGCCTCCAGCATCATCGGCAGGACGGCGCGGGTCATCAGGTACATCGACTTGACGTTGACATCGAACAGCATGTCCCATTCGGCCTCTTCCGTCTCAAGGAAGGGTTTGATGACGATGGTGCCGGCGTGGTTGAAGAGCACATTCACCGGCCCGAGGGCGGCGCGCACCTGGGCGACGGCGGCATCCACCTCGGTCTTGCGGGACACATCGGCGGCGGCGAACATCACGCGCGGGCCCAGTTCATCGGCCAGTGCCTGACCGGCGGCGGCGTTGCGGTCGATGATGCCGACTGTTGCCCCCTCGGCCGCGAAAAGCCGGACGGCGGCCGCGCCGCAGCCGGTTGCCCCGCCTGATACGATTGCCACTTTGCCTGCCAGTCTGCCCATCATTCCCCCTTCAGCCGCCCCACGGCCCATCGCGCCGCATCCGCCACGGCATCGTCTTGATCTTGCAGCAACGCCTGGGCCACGGCAACCAGTCCGGGTTGGCCCGAGTTGCCGATGGCGTAAAGGACGTTGCGCACGAACCTGTCGCGCCCGATGCGTTTGATGGGGCTGCCGGCAAAGCGGGCGCGGAAGGCGGTGTCGTCGAGGGTTGAGAGATCGGCCAGATCGGGGGCGCCGACGCGGCCCGCATAACCGATTTCGGAGGCGGCCACGGCGAACTTGTTCCAGGGGCAGGCGGCCAGGCAATCGTCGCAGCCATAGATCCGGTTGCCCATGAGGGCGCGTAAGGTCGGGTCCACCTGGCCGCGGTGTTCGATGGTGAGGTAGGAAATGCAGCGGCGGGCGTCCAACTGATAGGGGGCGGGGAAGGCATTGGTGGGGCAGGCATCGAGGCAGGCGGTGCAGGTGCCGCAATGGCTGACCTCGGGCGCATCATGGGGCAGGTCCAGGGTGGTGAAGATGGCACCCAGAAAGAACCAGTTGCCCAAGTGCCGGGACAGAAGGTTGGTGTGCTTGCCCTGCCAGCCCAGACCCGCCGCCTGGGCCAGCGGTTTTTCCATCACGGGGGCGGTGTCGACAAAAACCTTGATCTCGCAGGGTGTTTGTTCGATCAGCCAGCGGCCCAGCCGTTTAAGGCGTTTCTTGACCAGATCGTGATAGTCGCGGCCCTGGGCATAGACCGACACGGCGGCCCGGTCGGGGTGGGACAGGACGGCGCGGGGGTCGTGGTCGGGGGTGTACACCTCGGCCAGCATGATGACGGAACGGGCCTGGGGCCAGAGGGCGGCGGCGGAGGCGCGCCATTCTTCACGTTCGGCCATCCAGGCCATCTGGCCGTGGTGGCCGGCGGCCAGAAAGGCGCGCAGGCCATCGGCGGCCTGGGGTGTGGCATGGGGCGCACAGATGCCCATGTCGGCAAAGCCGACGGCCCGTGCCTGTGCTGCCAATCTGTCGCGCAACCTGTCCATTCCCCCCTTTACCCGGTTTTTCTGGTCTGCGGCAAACGGGCAATCTTGCATCAGTGCGGCGGACTGCCCAAATGTTAATCAGGCCGCAGCGGATATGCCTATTCAGGGTGTTCGCGCCGGTGCTGAACAGGAGAACATCATGAACCTTGAGAAATTCACCGAACGGTCGCGCGGTTTTCTGAACGCGGCACAGACCATCGCGATGCGCGAAAGCCATCAGCGCCTTGCCCCCGAACATCTGCTGAAAGCCATCATGGATGACGAGCAGGGCCTTGCGTCCAACCTGATCCGCCGCTCGGGGGGTGAACCCCAGCGCGTGACCGAGGCGCTGGCCCTGACGCTGGGCAAGATGCCCAAGGTCAGCGGCGATGCGCAGCCCTTCATGGACCCGGGTCTGGTCAAGGTGCTGGACGAGGCGGAAAAGGTGGCCAAGAAGGCGGGTGACAGTTTTGTGCCCGTAGAGCGCATCTTGATGGCGCTGGCGATGACCCCGTCGAAGGCCAAGGAGGCCTTGGATGCGGGTGCCGTGACGGCGCAAAAGCTGAATGCGGCGATCAATGACATTCGCAAGGGGCGGACGGCCGACAGCGCCTCGGCCGAGGAAGGCTATGACGCGCTGAAGAAATATGCGCGCGATCTGACCGAGGCGGCAGAGCAGGGCAAGATTGACCCCATTATCGGGCGCGACGACGAGATTCGCCGCACCATGCAGGTGCTGTCGCGGCGGACCAAGAACAACCCGGTGCTGATTGGGGAACCCGGCGTCGGTAAAACCGCGATTGCCGAAGGCTTGGCGCTGCGCATCATCAATGGCGACGTGCCGGAATCGCTGCGGAATAAAAAGCTGATGGCGCTGGATATGGGGGCGCTGATTGCAGGGTCCAAATACCGGGGCGAGTTTGAAGAGCGTCTGAAAGCTGTTCTGAACGAGGTGACGACCGCCAATGGCGAGATCATCCTGTTCATTGATGAGATGCACACCTTGGTCGGTGCCGGCAAATCGGATGGCGCGATGGATGCGGCCAACCTGATCAAGCCTGCGCTGGCGCGGGGCGAGTTGCACTGTGTCGGGGCCACCACGCTGGATGAATACCGCAAATATGTGGAAAAGGATGCGGCCCTTGCCCGCCGGTTCCAGCCGGTGATGGTGTCCGAACCCACGGTCGAGGATACGATTTCCATCCTGCGGGGGATCAAGGAGAAGTACGAACTGCACCACGGTGTCCGCATCAGCGACAGCGCCCTTGTTGCGGCGGCGACCTTGTCGCACCGCTATATCACCGACCGTTTTCTGCCCGACAAGGCGATTGACCTGATGGACGAAGCGGCCAGCCGTCTGCGGATGGAGGTGGATTCAAAGCCCGAAGAACTGGACCAGATCGACCGCCAGATCCTGCAATTGCAGATTGAGGGGGAGGCGTTGAAGAAGGAAGACGACGCCGCCTCGAAAGACCGGTTGGAGCGGTTGGAAAAGGAATTGGCCGAGTTGTTGGAGCGGTCGTCCGAGATGACCGCGAAATGGCAGGCCGAACGGGCCGCGCTGGAGGCGTCGCGTGATGTGAAGGAACAACTGGAACGCGCCCGGTCCGAGTTGGAACAGGCCAAGCGTGAGGGTAATCTGGGCCGGGCCGGGGAGTTGTCTTATGGCATCATCCCGGGGCTGGAAAAGAAGCTGGCCGAGAGCGAGGCGCGTGAAGGCGATGCGCTGGTGAGTGAGGCCGTGCGGCCCGAGCAGATTGCCGAGGTGGTCGAGCGTTGGACCGGCATTCCGACCAGCAAGATGCTGGAGGGTGAGCGGGACAAGCTGCTGAAGATGGAGGAGGAGTTGGCCAAGCGCGTTGTGGGCCAACGCGCCGCCGTGACCGCTGTGGCCAATGCCGTGCGTCGGGCGCGGGCGGGGCTGAATGACGAGGGGCGGCCGCTGGGGTCATTCCTGTTCTTGGGCCCCACTGGCGTCGGCAAGACTGAACTGACCAAGGCGCTGGCGGCGTACCTTTTTGACGATGACAGCGCGATGGTCCGCATCGACATGTCCGAATTCATGGAAAAACACGCCGTGTCGCGCCTGATCGGCGCCCCGCCCGGCTATGTGGGCTATGAAGAAGGCGGTGTGCTGACCGAGGCTGTACGGCGGCGCCCCTATCAGGTGGTGCTGTTTGACGAGGTGGAAAAGGCGCATCCAGATGTGTTCAACGTGTTGTTGCAGGTGCTGGATGATGGCGTGCTGACCGATGGTCATGGCCGAACGGTGGACTTCAAGCAGACGCTGATCATCCTGACGTCCAACCTTGGGGCCTATGCGCTGTCCCAACTGCCCGACGGTGCCGACCCGACGCAGGCAAGGGCCGAGGTGATGGAGGCGGTGCGCGGTCATTTCCGTCCCGAATTCCTGAACCGCCTGGACGAGACGATCATCTTTGAACGTCTGGGCCGGGCCGATATGGGGGCCATCGTGGACATCCAGTTGCGCGGCCTTGAAAAGCGGTTGGCGGCGCGGAAGATCACGCTGGATCTGGACGTGGCCGCCAAGACCTGGCTGGCGGATGAGGGCTATGACCCGGTCTATGGCGCGCGGCCGTTGAAGCGGGTGATCCAGCGGCATCTGCAGGACCAGTTGGCGCAGATGATCCTGGCGGGGGATGTGCTGGACGGGGCGACTGTCACCATCTCGGCCGGGGCGGATGGGTTGCTGGTGGGGGGAAGGGTCAGTACGACCAAACGAGAACGCCCCGCCTCGGCGGTGGTTCACTGAAAAAGGGGGCTTCGGCCCCCTTTTTGATGCCTTGCCAATCACAGCGGTTCAACCGTTCGTGAACATTCGCACCATAAGGCGGGCCTAGCCCGGATTGACGGCCCGGCAACCCCCGCTCACGGAAACTTCACAGTGAACCGAATGGCTTGAGTGCGCGTTTCCCCTTTGCCAATACCGGCTGAAACCACTGGAGTACACCTGATGATCCGCAGAACCTTTCTTGCATTGACCGCATCTGTCGCCCTGTTCTCGGCCCCTGCTTTCGCGGAAAGCCACGCGATGGACATCGTCGATACCGCCGTCGCCGCTGGTTCCTTCACCACGCTGGCCGCCGCCCTGACCGCCGCTGGTCTGATTGAAACGCTGAAGGGCGAAGGCCCGTTCACCGTGTTCGCGCCGACCGACGCCGCCTTTGCCGCGCTGCCCGCTGGCACCGTGGAAGAGCTGCTGAAGCCGGAAAACAAGGACAAGCTGATCGCCATCCTGACCTATCACGTGGTTCCGGGTGCCGTGATGTCGACCGACCTGACCGAAGGCATGATGGCCACCACTGTGAACGGTGCGCAAATCACCTTCACGCTGGAGGGCGGTGCCAAGGTCAACGGCGCAGTCATCTCGGCCGCCGACATCAAGGCATCGAACGGCGTCATCCATGTGATCGACAGCGTCATCCTGCCGCCGATGTGATCTGACCCTTTGTCACGTGCAGGCCCGCCCCTTGGAAAAGGTGGCGGGCCTTTGCGTTTCGAGGCATGGAGCCCGTCGCCCTTGCCCTTGAGCCTGAAAAACCGCAAAACGTGGACACCCGCCGCAGCAACCCAAGGTCCGGCATGACGCTGAACGAAACCTTTCTGCTTGCCCTGCTGATCATCTTTACCCTGCCATGGGCGATCTGGCGCGCCTTGGGCGGGACGATCACCCTGCCGCTGGTGGTGGTGCAGATCGTGGTGGGCATTCTGCTGGGGCCGGGGGTGATGGGGCAGGTTTTGCCAAGCGTTTATCAGGCGGTGTTTCAGCCGCAGGTCATCACCATCCTGAACGGTCTGGCGCTGTGGTCGGTCATGCTGTTCGTCTTTGTCGCCGGGTTGGAATTGGATCTGACCGAGGCTTGGGCCAAGCGGGCCGAGACGGCGGTGACATCGGGGTTGGCGCTGATCGTGCCGTTCCTGTTTGGCGCGGGGGCGGCGCTGATCCTGGTACAAAGCCCTGGGTGGGTTGGCGAGGCTGGGTTGGCCTGGCAGGCGGTGCTGGGCATCGGGATGGCCTGCGCCGTCACCGCCCTGCCCATTCTGGTGCTGTTTCTGGGGCAGTTGGGTCTGCTGCGCGCGCCCCTGGGGCAGCGGGTGCTGCGTTATGCCAGCCTTGACGATCTGGCGATCTGGGCCGTGCTGGCGCTGATCTTGCTGGATTGGGACAGGCTGGGGCGGCAAGGGCTGTTCGTGCTGTTGTTCCTGACCGCAGCCCCCCTGATCCGCCGCGTGATCCCCCGGCAGCGGCCCGGGGACCGCTGGTTCATCGGGCTGATCTGGTTGAGTGCCTGTGCGCTGGCCGCCGATTGGGCGGGCCTGCATTTCATGGTGGGGGCCTTTTTGTCCGGCGTGGTGCTGGAAGCACGCTGGTTCGATCTGGAGCGTGTGGATCGCTTCCGCGAAGTGGTTCTGGTGGCCCTGATGCCGGTTTATTTCCTGTCCACCGGCCTGCGCACCAATTGGGAGGTTGGGGGGTGGGCCGTGCTGGCGGCGGCGGCCCTGCTGACGGTGGCATCGGTCGGGGGCAAATTGCTGGGTGTGTGGATGGCGGGCCGGATGCTGGGCTGGTCGGCGCATGAAACCGCCGTAATCGGCTGGCTTTTGCAGACCAAGGCGCTGATCATGATCATCTTTTCGGGGATATTGCTGGACAAGCAGATCATATCGTCCACGACGTTTACCGCATTGTTGGTGATGGCCCTGATCAGCACGTTGTTGACCATGCCGATTGTCACGCGGCTGATGAAGGGCAAAGCCGACTGAAACCTGTAATCAGCCGGTAATTGTTTCATTCCCCTGCCGGGAATGTGAGACAAGATGATTTTGTATTTTGCCCGCAATGAGGCATCTTGAGCAGTAACAAAGCCAGGAGCGCGAAATGTCTTTCAAAACCGATCTGCGTTGGTCCGATGTGACCCCCAAATCCCTGTATCTGAACCGCCGCCAAATCATGTCGGGGGCCGCCGCCCTTTCCGCCGCAACCCTTGCCGGTCCAACCTGGGCCGCCAGCCCCTATTCCACCGACGAGGCCCCGAACACCTTTGAAGAGATCAGCGGTTACAACAACTACTACGAATTCGGCACCGGCAAGGAAGACCCCGCCGCAAATGCGGGCAGCCTGACCACCACGCCATGGTCGGTTGTGGTGGATGGTCTGGTGGACAAGCCCGGCACCTATGATCTGGGCGATCTGCTGTCCGGCCTGACGGTGGAAGAACGCATCTACCGCTTCCGCTGTGTCGAGGCGTGGTCGATGGTGATCCCGTGGCAGGGCATCCAGCTGTCCAGCCTGCTGACCAAACTCGGCCCGCAGCCCGGGGCCAAGTTTGTGGCCTTTGAAACCCTGGTCCGGCCCGAGGAGATGATTGGCCAGCAGATGGGCATCCTTGACTGGCCCTACCGCGAGGGCCTGCGGATGGATGAGGCGATGAACCCGCTAAGCCTGTTGGCGACGGGTCTGTATGACCAGCCACTGCCCAACCAGAATGGTGCCCCGATCCGGTTGGTGACGCCGTGGAAGTATGGCTTCAAGTCGATCAAGGCAATTGTCCGCATCAGCTTTGTCGCTGACATGCCGCCGACGACCTGGAACATGATGGCCGCCAATGAGTATGGCTTCTATGCCAATGTGAACCCCGAGGTGGGCCATCCGCGTTGGAGCCAGGCGTCTGAGCGGCGCATCGGGGCAGGGCTGCTGGCCGGCCGTCAGGACACGCTGATGTTCAACGGCTATGGCGATCAGGTCGCCAGCCTGTATTCCGGCATGGATCTGGCGGCGAGTTACTGATGCTGGACGCTGTCAACGGCTTTGCCAAGCGGGTGCCGACCTGGGTCATCTACCCGCTGGGCACGCTGCCTGCGATCTGGGTCATCTATGGCGGTCTGTCTGCCATCGACCCGGTGCGAGCGATTGAGTGGGGTCTGGGCCTGTGGGCCGTGCGGCTGTTGATCGCCACCCTGTTCATCAGCCCTTTGCGCTGGGTCGGGCTGAACCTGCTGCGGTTCCGCCGCCAGTTGGGGCTGGTCGCCTATGCCTATGTCGTGCTGCACTTTGTGTCGTGGTTGACCATCGACATGGGGCTCAGGTGGGAACAGATCATCCCGGACCTGTACAAGCGCTGGTACATCCTGGTGGGCATGTCGGCCCTGGTGTTGCTGACACCCTTGGCCCTGACATCCAACAACTGGTCGATCCGCAGGCTGGGGGCCAAGACATGGAACCGGCTGCACAAGCTGGCCTATGTGGCCACAGGGTTGGGGATGATTCACTTTTTGATGGTCGGCAAAGTCTACACGGTCGAGGTTCTGACCTATGCCGCGATCCTGGTGGCCTTGCTGGCAATCAGGGCCTGGCGCAACGGTCCCCGCAGCCTGATCTGGGCCTGAACTTATCCCCAGATTCGGGGGCCAACGGAAAAGATGGCGGCAGGCATCCTGCCGCCGTTTCGCGTGGCTAGGGGTTCGCTTGCCGCTAACCCCTAGATATTGTGTGTGAAAACAGAATTGCGAAAATAATGCGACAGACCTCACTTTTTTCACTTGCGGCTTGGAACTGTGCGGCCTAGATAGCCCACATCGAAACGGTGCAGACGCGGAAACGCAGACGGACGGGACGACGCGGCGGTGCGAGACGCCACAGAATAACTGGATATACGACGGCAGATACGCCCGAAGTTCGG
>CAMDHB010000048.1 GCA_945897655.1 Pseudorhodobacter antarcticus | reverse complement strand
TGAAGACGCTGATCCGCAAGGCTGCCGCGAGGACATACCAAGCTCTCTGGAAACAGGTCGGACGAGTCTGCGACCTCTTCACAAGCCAAGAATGCTTAAACTATTTTCGGGCCGCAGGGTATGGATGCAATTGAAGGCGACATGCTCTAGGTAAAAGGCTTTGGCTTGGCGCACAGCGCTTCCAAATGCGCGAGGTCTGCGGGGCCAAGGTAAGGGCAGATGTCATCACGTCGCATCCCCCGACAATGACACGCCTCACCGAAGATGGGAATCATCCGTTAGGCGGAGAACATTAGCATATTGCCTGGTCGAAAGATGCGGGCTCGCGTGCAACCGGCTCGGCCACAGAAATTCTGATCCAATCTTTCCAGGATCGGCGATCCATCTTTCCAAGGATTGGCGGGTCGTTTCAGTGATCTCAAATCGAACCGGTTTGCCAGTCTTGCTTTGCGAAAGAGATGCGAGATCCTTAACGTGGCCTTCCTCGAAGACATCACGGACTTTTAGGTCGACAAGATCACAACCTCGAAGCTTGCTGTAAATGGCCGTGTTGAAGAGGGCCACATCACGCTTTTTGTCGGCAATCGCGAGCAGGACGCGGATCTACCAGACATGCTTGGATGCAAGGGGACGCTTCTGTCCGGCGATACGGCCCTTGTTCCAAACTGGGCGTCGCGGGATTGCGACTGGAAGGGTTTCGAAAAGCATGGTTTTTCCTCTTTGCCCCCGGTCCCACCCAATCTCCGGCCAATCCGGCAATCACCGCGTATCATATTCTCGGCCAGGATAGGTATCTGGGCGGAAAGCAGCCCGATTGCCCTGCGGCATCGCAGCCGCAGAATTCGGCCAAAGCGTTGGGTCAACATTGTGGTATCGAGCACGCTGTACGTCTGGAAAACAGTGCGCAGCACTTGCTTGCCAAGCATTCCACGCCCACTTCCAGCATTTTCTGGGTGCGTGGCAGATTCAACTGACTACCCCCGAAGGGATGCTGCCTGAATTACATCCTTGGCGGCTCGGCGCCCGGTGATCAGTGCGCCATGTGCGGTGGCAGGGAAGTCCTGCGCACAGGCTTCGCCTGCGAAACTCAAACGGCCCTGCCAGTCCGACCCGGCAAGCGCGCCGCGGTCTTTGCCTGATGCACCTACCGGGATGATCGAATAGGCCCCATGTGCAAACGGGTCCTGTCGCCAGCGGCTGATCTGGGCAGCAACCGGGTCAGGGATCGCCGTGCCGAACATCGCCCGCAACGCCTCCATCGCCGAGGCGGTGGTGGCCCGGTCGTCCAGTGCTTCGACGGTATCGGCCATGTTGCCACCATTGAAGCCGACGATCAGGGGTTGCCCCGTGCTGGGAAAGCCGTTCATCCATTCGGCCCACAGCCCGGCCTTGGAGCCGACAAAGTTGATCATGTCCGGTTCCGGCGGCCAGAACACACGGTCAAACCGCAGCCAGCATTTGTTCAAAAGTCCCATCTCTAGCCGTTTGATGGCCCGTCGCCGCGCCGGGGCAAGCGACTGACCAAAGCGGATGTCGCCGGATTTGAGCACGCCCAGCGGCAGGGTCACGATGACATGATCGGCCTCATGCGCACCTGTCGTCGTCGTGACCCGGACACCACCTGAAACCGGCAAGACAGCACGCACAGTCTCGCCCAGCCGGATATCTAGGCCCCCGCTCAGATGGGCCACCAGCGGACCAAAACCCTTGTTCAGCACCACATCGCCGCCGACAAACTCGGCGTCGTCGTCAAAATACCAGGCCGACAGGCGCGACCAGTCGCCAGAATAGTCATGCTCGATCCGTGTGTTCAGGATCATCCGCATGATGCGGCGATCCTCGGGCGCAAGGGCGGCCCAAGCGGGCGCGCCTTCGATGGCGGCTTTCAGAGAGGTGTCGCTGTCATGGTCATCGACCAGGGCACGCGCCTTGTCCATCAGCGCAAAGGTCCGGGTTTCAAGGGCGGACACGTCCAGCAACCGCCCTGTGGCGTCAAAGGTGGCCCAGCGGTCATAGAGTGACACGGTGCGGGCTGCGCCGATCTGATCGGCAATCGCGGTCAGCGGGTTGCTAGTGACCCCGTGGATCCAGCTTGCCCCCAGATCGACGGGCAAGTCCGGCCAAAGGTGGCTGGTATGGGTGCGCCCGCCGATCCGGTCGCGCGCCTCGATAACGGTGACTTGGACACCCTTGTCGTGCAAAAGGCGTGCCGCCCCAAGGCCAGCCATCCCGGCACCAAGGACCAGAACCCTAGCTGCGGACATGTTCGCTCCTTGGGTCATAAAGGGCCGAGAGGGACGGGGTTGCTGCAATGCGGCGGTCGTTCACCTCGATTTCAAAGTGGTGGGCGCGCAGGAAATCGGCGGTGACGCCCGCGGCATGTTCAACGATGCCAAGGCCGACTGAGGCCCCCAGCGTCGGCCCAAAGGCCCCGGCACGGATATAGCCGACATAGGTGCCATCGCACAGGATGGGTTCGTTGCCGTGCAGCAGGGGTTCAGGGTCGGCCAGAAGGAACTGCACCAGTCGGCGGGTCAGGGGACCGGCGGCCTTTTGCGCCAGCAGGGCGCCCCGTCCGATGAAATCGCCCTTGTCGAAGTCGACGACAAAGCCAAGTCCCACCTGCAACGGCGTGTCGGTGTTGTCGATATCCACCGCGAAATCGCGGTAGCCCTTTTCCAGCCGCAGCGATTCCAGCGCCACCAGCCCGCAATGCACAGGCTCCACCCCCGCAGCGCGGATACCGTCCAACAGCGCATCATGGGCGGCATGGGAGTATTCGGTGGGGATATAAAGCTCATAGCCCAACTCGCCCATATAGGTGACGCGGACCACGCGCACGGGGACAGGGCCGATGTTTAGGAACCGGCTTTGCCGGAAGGGAAATGCGGCGGTTGACATGTCTGCGCCCGTCATGCCCGCAAGGATGTCGCGTGATTTTGGCCCCTGCAACGACAGGATCGTATAGGCCGAGGTTACGTCGGTCACGCTGCAATGCTCATCCGTGCGGGTTTGGCGGCGCAGCCAGGCGGTGGTGGTGGATTGCAGGATGTCGCCGGTGACCAGCAGGAATTCCGCCGCAGCCGTGCGGGTGATGGTCAGGTCCGAAATGATCCCGCCCTGAGGGTTCAGCCATTGGGTATAGATGTTCGTGCCCACCGGTACCGCCACGTTGTTGGCGCTGACCCGGTTCAGCACGGTCAGTGCATCGCGGCCCTGCACGATGAACTTGCCCATGAAGCTTTTGTCGAACAGGCCCGCTGCGTTACGCGTGGCGTGGTGTTCGCGGGCCGACAGCGCGTGCCAAGGCTGGCGGTCATAGCTGTAGTCGACCAGAGGCGGCGGGGCATCGGGCGAGAACCAATAGGGCATCTCCCAACCCGACAGGTCATGGAAGTAGGCCCCCATCGCGGCATAACGGTCATGCAACGCCAGCCGCCGCATCCCCCGTGCAGTCTTGTGATGCCAATGCGGCAGGGGACCGAAGGTAAAGGTATAGCCCAAGGATTTCGGGATGCGCGCGCCCAGGAAATGCTGCGTTGCCTGATGCGGCCGGGTCCGCGCGATGTCGAGCCCGGTGATATCCTGGCTGGAGGTGCCGGTGGTCAACACCTCGGCCATGATCGAGCCCACGCCGCCCGCCGACAGGATGCCGAGCGAGTTCAGGCCTGTCGCCATGAACAGCCTGTCCACCTCGGGCGCCTCGCCGATCAGATAGGAACCGTCGGGGGTAAAGCTTTCGGGGCCGCAAAAGAACGTCTTGATCCCGGCGGTTTTCATCACCGGATAGCGTTCGAAGGCGGCCTCGAGGAAAGGGGTCATCCGGTCCCAATCGGGCGGCAGGGTAGAAAAACTGGCGTCGTTCGGGATGCCTTTCAGGTTCCAGGCAGCGCCCTCCGGCTCGAACAGGCCAAAGAGCATGCCGCCGCCTTCCTCGCGGACGTAGGTATAGGTCGAGGGGTCCTCGACCACGGGCATGTCGGGATGCATGCCGGCAAGGGGTTCGGTCAGAAGGTAGTAGTGTTCCGCCGCCTGCAAGGGCACCGACACGCCGATCTTGGCCCCCAACTGGCGCGACCACATGCCGGTGGCCAGCACGACCTTTTCAGCCATGATCGTGCCCTTTGGCGTCACGACGCCGGTGACGCGGCTGCCCGACATCAGGAAATCACTGACCGGCGTGCCCTCATGAATCCGCACCCCCTTGGCCCGCGCCCCGGCGGCCAGCGCCATCGTGGCATCGACCGGATTGGCGCGGCCATCGGTCGGGGTCCAGAAGCCCGAGATGATGCCCCGGGTCTCGATCAGCGGGAACTTGTCCTTGATCTCGGCGGGCGACAGTTCGAACCGTTCCACCCCTTGGCTGCGCACGAAATTCGCATCGCGCTTCAGCACCTCGCGGCGAGTGGCGTCGCAGGCCAGATGGATGTGACCACATTGCCGCCAGCCGGTGGAAAGCCCGGTCTCGGCCATAAGGTCGATGTAAAGCTGGCGGGTGTATTGTTCGATCCAGATCAGGGTTTCGCTGGACATGCCGCCCGAGGCGATCAGCCCCGCAGCGTGCCAGGTCGTGCCCGAGGTCAGCTTGTCACGCTCCAACAGCACCACATCGCGCACCCCCAGCTTGCCCAGGTGATAGGCGATCGAAGTGCCAATGACACCGCCGCCGATGATGACAATGTGGGCATGGCTGGGAAGGGTCTGCATCCTATGCTCCTGCGCCTTAGCTGTTCTGGAACCCTTCAAGCACGTTGACGGTGTTCACGCCAACCTGCTCGATGGCATAGCCGCCTTCCATGCAAAAGACGGTTGGTAGGCCCATCCGGCCGATCCTTTGCCCGCAATCCGTGAAATCCGGGCTGTCGAGATTGAAAAAGCTGATCGGGTCGTCCTTGTAGGCATCCACCCCCCAGGGAAACCACCAGCGCCTCGGCACCCCAGGCCTTGATGCGGGCGATGGCGTGATCCAGCGCCTCGGCCCAGGGGCCATAGGGGGTGTTGGGGGGCATCGGGTAGTTCAGATTGCAGCCCTCGCCGGCACCTGTGCCTGTCTCATCCGCAAAACCGGCATAGTAAGGATACATGTCCAGCGGATCGCCGTGCAGCGAGGCAAACAGGACATCGCCGCGCCCGTAAAAGATCTGCTGTGTGCCGTTGCCGTGGTGGAAATCCACATCCAGGATGGCGACCCTTTTGGCCCCTTGGGCCACGAACATATCGGCCACAACCGCCGCTTTGTTCAAAAAGCAGTATCCGCCGAACTGGTCCTGCGTCGCGTGATGGCCGGGCGGACGGCAGAGCGCAAAGGCCGCGCGCGCCCCTGCCGCCACCGCCCGCTGCGCCGCCTGAGCGGAGGCCATTGACGACTGCGCCGCCGCCCAGGTGCCCCCGGTGATCGCCGTTTCAGACGCATGGCAATAATAGCCCACCCGCCCGTCGATGCAGCGCGGAACCTGCGCTTGGCGCTGATGCCGGGTGGGCATCGCGGTGGTGATGACCTCGCCGCCATATCCTTCGGCCTTCCAGTCTGCCCAGGCGGTTTCAAGAAAGCTCAGAAAGCCCGGGTCCAAAAGTCGGCGGACTGGGCCCATGTCAACTGGGCCAGGGTCCGTCACGCCCGGAAAGCCACGCTCCTTCAGCCTGTGCAGCACATATTCGACGCGCGACGGTCGCTCATAGGGGGTGACAAACTCGCCGCCAGACAGTTCGGCTTGCGGAAAGTGCCGCCGGTGGTCTTCGCTGAAGAAGGTCTGCATGTCGGTATCTTCTCCTTTGGGTTGGCAGGATGGGTCAGGGCAGGTTGCAGACTGAAATGATGCCCTGCCGGCCGCCAGCCTAAATTCAGATCACCTTTGGCAGCAGCTGCGCGCGCGTCCAGCTTGCAGCCGCCCTTTCGGGTTTGGGCGAAACAAAAGCTTGACTCAAGGATATTGTCAATGATCTCATTGAATGAGTGTTCAGCCAGATCCGCGAGGACGCAGGCCCGGTCTGACGCAGCAAGTTCACGGAATACTCAACAGGCCCGGTGCCAGCATCCGGCCTTGCAACACGGGGAGTCTCCAACATGGACGTACAGGACCAAATTGGTGCGATGAAGGAGGGCAAACTCAGCCGCCGGGCCTTTAACCGGTCGCTGTTTGCCTTGGGCATCACGACCGTAATGGTGCCGCTGCCGGCGCGCCGGGCGATGGCGGCAGCCGAGGATCAGGCGACTTACTTCACCTGGGGTGGCTTCGACATTCCCGACTACTTTGTTGAATATCAGGCCAAGCACGGCGAGGTGCCAAACTTCGCGGCCTTTGGTGGCACCGAAGAGGCGCTGGTCAAGCTGCGGTCCGGGTTCGTGGCGGACGTGGTGCATCCCTGTCTTTCAGGTGTGCCGCGTTGGGTCGACTCGGGATTGTTCCAACCGATCGACACCTCTCGGCTGTCGAACTGGCCTGATGTGATCCCCGAACTGTACAACGTTGACTTCAACATGAAAGACGGCAAGCCTTGGCTCGCCCCGTTCGACTGGGGGCAGACGTCGATCACCTACCGGACCGACCTGTTCGAGGTGAAGGGCGAAGAATCCTGGGATATGCTTTGGGACCCGCGTTACGCGGGCAAGTTGGGCCTTTTGTCCTCGGGCGGGGATGCCTGGTGGTGTGGTGCGATCAAGGCGGGGGTGCCGCTGTCGCAGATCGACAGCGAAGAGGCTTTCCAGAAGATTTCGGCGGCCATGCGCGAACAGCGGCCCTTGATCCGAACCTATACCGATGACACGACAACGCTCAATCAGGCGATCGCTGCGGGGGAGTTGGTAGCGGCGATGACGTGGAACAGTTCGGCTGTGGAACTCAAGGCGCAGGGTGTGCCGGTGAAGTTTGCCCAGCCCAAGGAAGGTGCGCTGACTTGGGTTTGCGGGGTGATGCTGCACAAGGATGCGCCACATCTGGACCGCGCCTATGACGTGATCGACTCGCTGATCTCGGTGCCCTCGGGTGTCTTCAACATCGGCAGCTATGGCTATGGCCATTCCAATCGCAAGGCGTTCGACGGCTTTGACGACGCGACGCTGAAGGGGCTTGGTCTGTCCAAGAACCCGGTCGAGATCTTGCAGGCCGGGCATTTCCAAACGCCGCAGACGGCGGAATGGGAAGCGCGGATGAACAGCACCTGGGAACAGATCAAGGCCGGATTCTGATCCATCCACTGGCACCCCCCCTAGACCAGGAGCAGGCAATCACCTTGAGCAGTTCAAACAGCCTTGGCACATTGCCTGCCCCGACGGCATCGGGCAGGTTCCTGCACCGTCACGAGACGTTGCGCGGCTATCTCTTGCTGTCTCCAACGCTGATTGTGCTGGCGCTGGCCATCCTGATCCCCTTTGGCCTGCTGTTCACGATGAGCTTTTGGTCGATGTCGGGCTATGACATGGTGCGGACGCCGACCTTGGGCAATTATGCGGCCATACTTGAACAGCCCATGTATGGCGCGCTGTTGTCGCGGTCGCTGATGGTGGCGGCCATCGCCACCGGGGTGACGGTGATCCTCAGCTACCCCGTCGCCTACTATGTCGCCTTTCATGTGTATCGCCACAAGATGCTGTGGATCATCTTGCTGACCTTGCCCTTCTGGACCAGCTATCTGTTGCGCATTTTCGCCTGGCGTGTGGTGCTTGGCTATGAGGGGGCGCTGAATTCCAGCCTGATGGGCCTTGGCCTGATCGAGGCGCCGTTGCAGGCCTTTTTGTACAGCAAGACCGCCGTCACCATCGCGCTGGCCCATGCCTGGGCCGCCTTCGCGATCCTGCCAATCTATGTTTCGCTGGAAAAGATCGACAAATCCTATCTCGAGGCGGCGGCGGATCTGGGCGACACTCCGGCGCGGCGGTTCTGGCGCATCACCCTCCCTTTGTCGCTGCCGGGTGTGGTGTCGGCCTTTTTCCTGATGTTCATCCCGACGGTCGGCGACTATGTCACCCCGGCCATGCTGGGCGGGCCGGATGGCATGATGATCGGCAACCTGATCCAGGCTCAATTCGGGCCGATCAACAACTGGCCGATGGGGGCGGCGCTGTCGCTGGTGATGCTCATGGCCGTAGCGGTGGCCGGTGCGGTCTTTCTCCTGCTAACCCGTCTGGTGCGGAGATAGTCATGGCAGAGCCGCAAATCTTCAACCGGCACAACCGAACCCTCGCCGCCTATGCCATTGGCTTTGCTGTGTTTCTGTATGTGCCGATCCTGTTCATCCCGCTGTTCTCGCTGAACTCGGGCTTGTATCAGCGCTTTCCGATGGATGGGATCACGCTGGGTTGGTACGCTCAGTTGTTCACCCGAGGGCCTGTGTTCGATGCGTTGCAAAACAGCCTGCAGGTCGGGCTGTCGGTGGCGCTGTTGTCCACAGTCCTTGCCGTGCCTGCGGCCAAGGCTTTGTCGCGCGCGGTCCTGCCGGGCAAGCGGCCGATCACCGGCTTTGTGATGCTGCCGCTGGTCGTGCCCGGGCTGGTGTTCGGTGTAGCGCTTTTGGTGGTGATCAGTCGCCTTGGCGTTCCGCTGTCACTGTATACCGTGGCGCTTGGCCATGTCGTGGTTTGCCTGCCATTCGCGATCTCGATCCTTTTGCCGCGTTTCGAGGGGGCCAATCGGTCGCTGGAGGAGGCCTCGGCTGATCTGGGCGAAAACGGCTGGTGGACCTTTTGGCGCGTGACCTTTCCGAACATCCTGCCGGGTGTGGTGGCCAGCCTGCTCCTGACCTTTACCGTGTCGTTTGACGAGTTCATCATGGCCTTTTTCTTGAGCGGCACCGATGCGACCTTGCCCATGTATATCTGGACGCAACTGCGCTTTCCGCAGTCCTTCCCGTCGCTGCTGGCCCTGTCGTCGCTGATCCTCGTCGCCTCGTTCGCGCTGGTGTTTCTCAGCCTTTGGTTCGCCCGGATGGGGCGGACCGATACCAGCCTTGTCTCTCGCTAAAGGAAGCCGCGCGTGATCTCGATCCGGAATGTCACCAAATCCTTTGGCCGCGTGCAGGCGGTGCGCGATGTGTCGCTGCAGATCAGGGCGGGCGAGTTCTTCTCGCTGCTGGGGGCGTCCGGGTCGGGCAAGACCACGCTGTTGCGCATGCTGGCCGGGTTCGAGGCGGTCACCTCGGGCAGCATCGTGATCGACGGGCAAGCGATGGAAAGCGTGCCGCCGCACAACCGCCCGATCAACATGGTGTTCCAGAATTACGCGATCTTTCCGCATCTGAACGTGCGCGACAACATCGCCTATGGCTTGCGCCGCCTGAACATCCCCAAGCCGAAACAGGCCGAGATGGTGGACGAGATGCTGGGCCTGATCGCCTTGCCGGGCTATGGCGACCGGCGGGCCAACCAGCTTTCGGGCGGGCAAATGCAGCGCGTGGCACTGGCGCGCGCGCTGATCCTGAAGCCGAAGGTGCTGCTGCTGGACGAGCCCTTGGGCGCGCTGGACAAGCAGTTGCGCGAACAGATGCAACTGGAATTGCGCCTGTTGCAGCAAAGGCTGGGCATCACCTTTGTCCTTGTGACCCATGATCAGGAAGAGGCGCTGACCCTGTCGGACCGCATCGCCGTGATGGCGCAGGGCGCTGTGGTTCAGGTCGACACGCCGACCGGCCTTTACGAACGCCCGCAGAACCGCACTGTCGCGGCCTTCATCGGCACGATGAATTTCTTTGATGCCGTGGTGCACCGGCAGGGCATGCCAGAGGTTCAGGTTCAGGGGCTTGGCCGCCGGCGCCTGAACGGGCAAGACGGTGGCAGGCCGGACGGCACAGCCGCCACCGTTGCCATTCGTCCCGAAAACCTGACCCTCCACAGTACTCAGCCTGGCCCCGGCGCGGTTGAGGGGGTGGTGCAGGCGCAGCAGTATCTTGGCGGGCGTCAGATGCTGCATGTCGCGATCCCGGGCCGCACCACACCCGTTGCGGTCGCCATACAGGGGCCGGGGGATGCCTTCATCAGCAGCCTTTCGCCCGGCCAGAACGTCTGGCTGACCTGGAAAGACGATGCGGTCCTGCTGCTGGACGCAGGATGAAGACTGGCACCAAAAGGACATGAATGGCGCGATGACAGAGGCAACCACATCCCCGAAACCGGCAAAGATCAGCCGCGCCGAGGCCAAGGCCGAACGCCGCCTGCAACTGATCGACGCCACGATCGAGGCCATCTCTCGCTTTGGCCTCAGTGGCACCACAATGGGCGTGGTGACCGAGATTGCCGGCGTGTCCGTCGGACTTGCCAACTTTCACTTCGAAAGCAAAGAACGGCTGTTCGAGACGGTCCTGAAACATCTGGCTGCCGAACAGCGCGCCCTGTGGCAGTCACGCCTGCAGGGGCCGGATCGCAGCAGCCGGGATCTGTTGCATGCCATCATCGAGTCCCGCTTTCATGCCGCGATCTGCCACCGCAAAAAGCTGGCTGTCTGGTTCGCCTTTTATGGCGATGCCAGCGCCCGCGAGGTTTACCGCCGTGCCGTGGGCGACATGGATGACGAGCGGTTAGAGGCAACGGTCACCATCATTACCGAAATGATCGTGGATGCCGGATATACCGGCCTTGACCCAACCGAAACGGCGCTGAGTATCGAGGCGCTTTATGACGGGCTGTGGCTGAACATGCTGCTCTACCCTGCGGAGTTTCGCCGTCCCATCTGCCGAACGCGCGCAATGAATGTCATCGCCGCCTTGTTTCCCAAACATTTCCAGACGGTTACCGACGACAGGCAAGGACAGACAGAATGACCCGCGACCCCCGCTATGACATCTTGTTTCAGCCGGTGAAAATCGGCCCGGTGACCACCAGGAACCGGTTCTATCAGGTGCCCCATTGCACCGGCATGGGCTGGGTGCGCCCGCGCACGCTGGCCGAGATGCGCGGCGTCAAGGCCGAAGGCGGCTGGGGCGTGGTCAATACCGAATATTGCTCGATCCACCCCAAATCGGATGATCAGCACTACATCTCGGCCACGCTTTGGGATGACACCGATGTCCGCTCACACCGGCTGATGACCGACAAGGTTCACGCCCATGGCGCGCTTGCGGGGGCGGAATTGTGGTTCGGCGGCGCGCGGTCGGCCAATCTGGCATCGCGGTTGGTGTCCTTTGATGTGGCCGCGATGCCCAATTCGGTGGGCCATCCGTTCCAAAGCCGCGCTATGGACAAGGAAGACATCCGCAACCTCCGCCGCTGGCACCGCAACGCCGCCCTGCGCGCCAAGGCGGCCGAGTTCGACCTCGTCTATGTCTATGCCACCCACGGCTATCTGCTGGCGCATTTTCTGGACCCCGAGACCAACACAAGGTCTGACGAGTATGGCGGCGGCCTGCACAACCGCACCCGTCTGGTGCGCGAGTTGATTGCGGACACCAAAGAGGCCGTGGGCGACCGCTGCGGAGTCGTCGTCCGCTTTGCCGCCGATGCCGAAACGGGCGAAGACGGCCAGCCGATCTTGGGCGAACGGCAAGAGATGTTCGCCATGATGGCCGAAATGCCGGACCTTTGGGACATCAACATCCAGGATTATTCGCTGGAAATGGGCCCATCGCGTTTCGTCAAGGAAGCAGCGTTGGAGCCCTACATGAAGTGGGTCCGCTCGGTCACGACCAAACCCGTGGTGACGGTGGGCCGCTTTACCTCGCCCGATACGATGGTGCGCATGGTGAAATCCGGGCTGACCGACCTGATCGGGGCCGCCCGCCCCTCGATCGCCGACCCGTTCCTGCCGCGAAAGATCGAAGAGGGCCGCCCCGAAGATATCCGCGAATGTATCGGCTGCAATGTCTGCTATTCCGGTGACAGCCTCTCAGTACCGATCCGCTGCACCCAGAACCCAACGATGGGCGAGGAATGGCGTCAAGGCTGGCACCCAGAACGCGCCGCCCCCAAAGGGTCAGACGCGCAGGTGCTGATCGTGGGCGCAGGCCCGGCTGGGCTGGAGGCGGCCCGCACCCTCGGCCTGCGCGGCTATGCCGTGACCCTGGCTGAGGCGTCGCGGATCCTGGGCGGGCGTGTGGTGCGCGAGGCCACGCTGCCGGGGATGCGCGAATACATCCGCGTGCGCGACTACCGCGAAGGGCAAATCGCCAAGATGCCGAATGTTCAGGTCTTTCGCGAAAGCCGCCTGACGGCCGAGGATATTCTGGCCTTTGGCGCGGACCATGTCTGCATCGCCACCGGCGCGCGCTGGCGGCGTGACCTGTTTACGGGCAAACGGTTCCAGCCCATCGCCGACCCATCGGTTCAAGTCCTGACCCCCGATGACATTCTGGATGACATTCTGCCCACAGGGCCAACCGTCGTGTATGATGCGGACGGCTACTATATGGGCGGCGTGATTGCCGAAAAATTGCGCGCGGCGGGGCTGGAGGTGACGCTGGTCACGCCGCAGGACCGCATCTCGGCCTGGGCCGAAAAAACCGGCGAAGGCTGGCGCGTGCCGGGGCATCTGATGGGTCTGGGTATCCGGCTTGTGACTGCGCAGGAACTTAGCTGGTTCGATGGCCAGGCGGTGACGCTGGCTTGCGCGCATTCCGGGGCCGAAACGGTGCTGCCTGCAACGGGTCTTGTCTTGGTCGGTCAGCGGGCCCCGGTGGATGACTTGTACACCGCCCTGCGTTACGGGCCTGACGGCCTGCACGCCGATCTGCCCTTCACCCTGACCCGGATCGGCGATTGCGAGGCCCCGGCAATCATCGCCGCCGCCACCTATGCGGGCCACCGCTATGCGCAGAACCTTGACCGGGCTGTGGATATCGACCTGCCGCTGCGGCATGACAAGGTTGATGTGGGCCTTGATGCCGCGGCACTTTGGTCAAGGGCGGCCGAATGACACGCCGTTTGTGGTGGATAGCGGGGGTTGTGGCCACTGTGGCGATCCTCGGCGGCGGGCTCTGGGCGCATCATGCGCGCATGCCAGCGACGGCCACGGCCTGCTCTTCGTGTGATGCCCGCCACCAGAGCCTGACCGACCGTCGGGGCGCGCTGGCCAACACCCTCCCCGGCGCGCTGACGCCACCTTCGGCAAAGGACCCATCGCAATGACCGATTTCCTGTCAGCCGAGACCCTGACCGCCGCCTTGCCTCAGGTTCTGGCCGCCCCGCGCGACCGGGGCGCGATACGGCTGCTTTGCCTGCGTCCCAAACCGAACCAGCGCAGCTTTCCTGGCCGTCTGACCCTGACCCGCGCTGTGGGCGTCGTCGGCGATTTCGAATCCTCGCGCCCGTGGCTGGTGCTGGAGGACGGCAGCCCCGATCCGCGCAATCAGGTCAGCCTCATGTCGGCGCGGGTGCTGGACCTGCTTTGGCGCGACGGCACTCCGCACAACCATCCCGGTGACAACATCGCCTGCGATCTTGACCTCAGCCATGCCAACCTGCCGGTAGGCGCGTTGTTGCAGGCGGGTACCGCCGTGCTGCGGGTCAGCGACGAGCCGAACGATGGGTGCGCCAAATGGAAGGTGCGGATGGGAAAGGCCGCCTATGACTGGACCCGGTCGCATGCGGCTTACCGATTGCGCGGCCTCTACTGTTCGGTGCAGCAAGATGGAGAAGTCACCCTGACAGACGCGATCATGCGGCTTTGAAGAGCTTCGTCGCACGTCTTACTGGAAATGCCGCCCAGTGTCGCGCCACAGGCTTAGCAACCTTCGGCAAGCATGTCTGAAGGACCGAACTCGCGAGGCAATCGCTAGAAACTGAATGACCGCTATGGGCCGATTGTGTGGGTGGCTAATGGACGAGCACGGGACGCAGTAATTTGTCGGTATCCAGCCTCATTGCACTGCGCCACAGAGGCGTTTTGAAGACGTGGTGCAAATGCTTTCCATCGCGCGCTTCACGGGTCTGAACAAGCAGTCCGGCCCATTCCAGAGGACGTAGGACGCAGGAGGAGAACGCGGCCATTTCA
>CAMDHB010000047.1 GCA_945897655.1 Pseudorhodobacter antarcticus | reverse complement strand
CAAGGGCAAGCGGTTTTTGGGTGCGGCACCCAGAGGACCGCCTGATGGAGGCTCCAGTGGAGCCTCCATCGGTCCGATTGCCGGAGCCCCTCGGGCGACGGCGAGGGAGTCGGGCGCAAGGACCTTTGGCAGGCGAGGGGACGCGCCTGCCTGGGGTGGGCGCGGAACGCGCCTGCCTAGGGGCAGGCAGGCGCGTCCCCGATAGGCTTTGGCCTATCGGGGAAGAAGAAGATGAAGGCGTTACAAAACCTTCACTTGGCCCCCGAAATATTTCCTATATTCAGGAAATATGGAAACCACCGCCCGCCTCGCCTGCCTCGGCCATCCGGACCGCCTTGCGGTGTTCCGCCTGCTCATGCGCTTTGCCCCCCAAGGCGTGCGCCCGACCGAGATTGCACAGGCGCTGGATCTGAAACCCAACACCCTGTCGCACCACCTGTCCGACCTTACCGCCTGCGGCCTGATCACGGTCGAACGCCACAGGCGGTCGCTGCACTATGCCGTTGACCTGAATGCGACCGGGGCGCTGATCAGCACGCTTGTTCTGGATATTGGCCGTGCCCGGCCTGACCTGATGCCCCCCCACCAGACCACCCGTAAGGGCACCCCCACCATACGCGATACCGATTTCGATGTTCTGTTCATCTGCACCGGCAACTCGGCCCGGTCGATCTTTGCCGAAGCGCTGCTGCGCGACTTGGGGTGCGGCAAGTTTCAGGCCTTTTCCGCAGGCAGCCAGCCCAATACGGCCCTGAACCCCCATGCGTTGGAGGTGTTGCAGCGCAACGGCCACGACATCACCGGCTTGCGGGCCAAACACATCTCGGAATTCCAGACCCCGGGCACCCCGGTGATGGATTTCGTCTTTACCGTCTGCGACACGGCGGCGGCCGAGGAATGCCCGCCTTGGGCAGGCCAGCCCATCACCGGCCACTGGGGCATGCCCGACCCGGTCAAGGCCACCGGAACCGAGGCGGAAAAGGCGCTGATCTTTGCCCAGACCTATGCCGCCCTGCGCCGCCGGGTGCAGGCCTTTGTCGCACTGCCGTTTGAAACACTGGACCGGTTGTCGCTGCAACACCGCGTCGATGCCATAGGATTGGACCGCTGATGACCCGCATTGCCCTGAACGGCCTTGGCCGCATCGGAAAACTCGCCCTGCGCGACCTGATCGACACAGGCGCAGGGGGTGAGATCGTGCTGATCAACGACCCCGTGGGCGAACCCGAACAGCATGCCCTGCTGATGGAGTTTGATTCTGTCCACGGTCGCTGGCCCCGTGCCATCTCGTGGGATGACACTAGCCTTACCCTGTCAGGGCAGCGCATCACCCTGACGGCAGCGAAGCGGATCGAGGATTTGCCGCTGGCCGCGATGGGGGTTGATCTGGTGATCGACTGCACCTGCGTGTTCAAGACTGCCGCCAAGGTGGCCCCCTACTATGCCGCCGGGGTGAAGAAGGTGGTGGTTTCCGCCCCGGTCAAGGATGGCGGGGCGTTGAACCTGGTTTATGGCGTCAACCATCATCTGTATGACGGCACGCAAAACCTGATCACCGCCGCCTCCTGTACCACCAACTGCCTCGCCCCCGTGGTCAAGGTCATCCACGAAGGCATCGGCATCCGGCATGGCTCGATCACCACGATCCATGACGTGACCAACACCCAGACCATCGTGGACCGCCCTGCCAAGGACATGCGCCGGGCACGGTCTGCCCTGATGAACCTGATCCCCACCAGCACAGGCTCCGCCACCGCGATCACGCTGATCTACCCCGAGCTTAAGGGCCGCCTGAACGGCCATGCGGTGCGGGTGCCGCTATTGAACGCCTCGCTGACCGATTGCGTGTTCGAGGTTGAGCGTGAGACGACGGTGGAGGAGGTGAACGGGCTGTTCCGGGCGGCCTCGGAAGGCGTGCTGCGGGGCATTCTGGGATATGAGGAGCGGCCCCTGGTGTCGACCGACTATGTCAACGACCCCCGCTCCTCCATCATTGACGCGGCCAGCACGATGGTGATCGCGGGCACGCAGGTCAAGATATACGCCTGGTATGACAACGAATGGGGCTATTCCTGCCGTCTGGCCGATGTGGTCCGCATGGTGGCGGGGTCGATGTGAGGGCCTACGGCGCTGTCACGGCGGCCTATTGGTCCTTCATGCTGTCAGACGGCGCGCTGCGGATGCTGGTGCTGTTGCATTTCAACGGCTTGGGCTTTTCGCCCATTCAACTGGCCTGGCTGTTCCTGCTCTATGAACTCGCCGGGGTGGTGACCAACCTTTATGCGGGGTTCCTGGCGGCGCGGTTCGGGCTGGCAACCACGCTCTATCTGGGGCTGGGCCTGCAGATCGCGGCCTTGGTCGCCCTGTCGCAACTGGACCCGGGGTGGAGCGTTCTGGCCTCGGTCATCTTCGTGACGGCGGTGCAGGGTGTGTCGGGGGTGGCCAAGGACATGGCGAAGATGTCCAGCAAATCCGCCGTCAAGGTGCTGGCACCCAAGGGCGAGGGCGTCTTGTTCCGCTGGGTGGCCGTGCTGACCGGGTCGAAGAACGCGGTCAAGGGGATGGGGTTCCTGCTGGGGGCCGCGCTGCTGGCGCTGGTGGGGTTCCAGCCCGCCATTCTGGGCATGGCGGGGGTGCTGGCGGTGATCTTGCTGGCCATTGCCGCCTTTCTGCCACCCGGCCTGCCGATGGGCAGCAAAGAGGCCAAGGTCACCCAAATCTGGTCGCACAACACCCGGATCAACCGGCTGTCGTTGGCCCGGATGTTCCTGTTTGGGGCGCGGGATGTGTGGTTCGTGGTGGGCATTCCGATCTACTTTCAATCCGTCCTGTCCGATGGCAGCCCCGACAGCCGACGCGCCGCGTTCTTTCTGATCGGCGGGTTCATGGCGGTCTGGACCATCGCCTACGGCATCGTGCAGGCCAACGCGCCCCGGTTGTTGAGCGCCAAAGGGGCATCGGAGGCGGCGATCATCGGCAAGGCGGTGTTCTGGGCGGGCCTTCTGGTGCCCATTCCGCTGGTGTTGGCCGGATTGGCGCTGCTGCCGCCCGCGCCGTGGTTCACTTTTGTGCTGGTGGCGGGGCTGCTGCTCTTCGGCTTTGTCTTTGCCATCAACTCCTCGGTCCATTCCTATCTGATCCTGGCCTTTACCAGTGCAGAACGGGTCACGATGGATGTGGGGTTCTATTATATGGCCAATGCGGCGGGGCGACTGCTGGGCACGGCGCTGTCGGGGATCAGTTATCAGTTGGGCGGGTTGCCGCTGTGTCTGGCCACCGCTGGCGTGATGGCGGGGGCAAGTTGGTGGGCGGTGCGGCGGGTGGCTGGATAACCCTGCCTTCTACCCTTCCACGAATTGCCCAAAGCAATTCGTGACGGGCCCGACCGCCCACCGGGCGGGCGCGTTCCGCTTCCACCCGCGGTCGTGCCCATCACGAACCGCTTTTCCCGTTGCAACAGGGCCCGCAGCCGCAATGCCGTCGCCTTGCGGCTCTCGGCATGGGACGCGGGGCGACTGTCCACTGGACAGTCGCTTTCCCGGTCCCGGCCCGGATAACTGGGGTAGAAAACGTCCCTTACGCCACCGGATACCGGACATAGGCGAAGCGCTTGGAATCCGGGGCCCAGGACGGCACGTTGATCGTGCCCTGCCCGCCATTGAACGCATCCAGATCGCGCATGTTGCCTCCATCCGGCGCGGCCAGCCGCAAGATCACGGCCTTGTCCGCCGGGTGGCCCAGCGTACCCTCGGGGAACGAGATATAGCACATCATCGACCCGTCGGGCGAGATATGGGGGAACCAGTTCACCCGGTCGTCATGGGTCAACTGCTCAACCCCCGTCCCATCAGGCCGCATCCTGAAAATCTGTGCATGACCTGGGCGCCGGGCCGCCCCCTCGCCGTTATAGTAAAGCCACGCCCCATCCGGCGAAAACTCGGGCCCATCCACCGGGCAGGACCCGTCGGTCAGATAGCCCTCGACCCCGCCCGCGGCAGGAATGACTGCCAGCCGCATCATCGTGCCGCCCTCGGGGCGCGTCTCATAGGCGACATAGGTCAGGGTCAGGCCATCGGGCGAAATCCCATGCAGGTAATGGCGATAGCGCCGGGCCGGGTCCTGCTCATTCGACACCCGAACCGGCACGCCGCCTGCCAAGGGCACATGATACAGATGCCCGTCATTGGCGCTGATGAACACCGTCACCCCATCGGGCGCCAGCACATGGTCATTGTTCAAATTCTCGACCGGGGCGGTGTTGATCCGGTCAGGACCGTCGGTGCCATCGGGCGAGATGCGAAACAACCGGCCATCGGCGTTATAGATCAGCCATTTGCCATCCAGCGTCCAGTTCGGCGCCTCGATCAACTCCTGCGTGTGATAGATCACGGTGATCTGCCCGCTGACCAGATCGGCCACCACCAATTCGCTGGCCTGACGCGGCAGCAGACGGCGGGTGTCGGGGTCGGGCCGCATGGATTGGGATGTGGTCATTGCATGCTCCTTGAGGGTGGTTGGCCCTGCATAGCGCAAGGCCCGCGCCACCTCCACCACCGCATTTGCGCACCACCGAAAGGGGCAATTCTAATTAATCTTGATTTTCGGCCTGTTTGGCGTCATGAACGACGCCGCGACGTTACTTCTATCGACCCTGTTCCGTTCTCGGGCCACAGCAAATCGATCCAAAGCTGACGGTGCCGGGCCGCCGCAATCTCGCGGGCGGCAAACAGACAGGAGAGTTCACGATGGCTAAGGGCACCGTGAAATGGTTCAATGAAACCAAGGGTTACGGCTTCATCGCCCCGGAAGGCGGCAAGAAGGACGTGTTCGTGCACATCACCGCGCTGGAGCGGGCTGGTCTGCGGTCGTTGAAGGATGGCCAGCCGGTCACCTTCGACATCGAAGCCGGTCGTGACGGCCGCGAATCGGCGACCAACCTCGCCCTCGCGTAAGGCGGTTTGCCCTGCGGCTGGCCAATGACCGCCACTCAGGGACAATTATTCGGCTGAAAAGGGCGTGTCTTGCACGCCCTTTTCCTTTGGCCCGTCAAGCCGCGCGGTGCAGCATCCGGCCCTGCAGAGCGTGTTCATACGCCTCCCTCAGCGACATCATCGACACCGGCGCGCGCAGCGCGGTGGGCAGGTTCCGCTCCACCGGGAAACTATGGTCCCTGAACGCGCTTGACGTCAGGATGACCGGCACACGCAGCACCAGATCACCCAGCAATTGCAGCGCACGACGGGCCGCCTCCAACCCGCCCACACCGGGCGCATCGCAATCCATCACGAACAACCCATAACCGGCTGGATCGTCGATCAGGTCGGACAGGGCCGCAAACAATTCGTCCACCACTTCCACCGTGCCCCCCAGACTGGACAAGCGGCGGCTGATCTGCCCATCGACGCCCTCGTCGGTCAACACCAGAACCCGCACCTTCATGCCAATATCGGCGGTATTGTCCCCTTGGAAACCCCTGATGATCTGCATGTGAACCCACCTCATTCGCCCCGCCCCCAGCCCTACCCCCGAAACACGGCGAATTTGCGGGGGAATTTTGGCAAATTTGACGACAATTCCGGGTTGGCCTTGCCAATTGTGTCTCAAGGCGGATGATCTGGGGCGAACTCTGCCCCACCAAGGAATCGCCGATGCCCGACTATGCCACCTTGATGGATGAGGCGACCTGGGCCTTTATCCGCAGAACCGAAGCCTCCTATCCGCCCGATACCGCCTCCCTGTCGATCTCCGATCAGCGGGCGATCTATGACCGGATGTGCCGGGTGTTTTTCCGTGGCTATCCGCCGGGGGTAACGGCGCAGGACGAAACGCTGGCAGGGGTGCCCTGCCGCATTTATCCAGGGGCGGGGTCGACGGTTTTGTACCTGCACGGCGGCGGCATGGTTGTGGGCGGTTTGCACAGCCATGACGATGTCTGCGCCGAAATCCGGGCCGAAACCGGGCTGACCGTGGTGGCCGCTGACTACCGCCTGCTGCCCGAACACCCCACCCCAGCGGCGCTGGAGGACACGCTGGCCGTTGCCCGCCATCTGGCCGCACAGGGCCCGATCGTGCTGGCCGGTGACAGCGCGGGCGGGTTTCTGGCCGCCTCCGTCTGCCACATCCTGCGGGGTGAGGCGGGGGTGCGCATTCTGGGGCAGGTGCTGATCTATCCCGGCCTTGGCGGCGATCTGGACAGCGGCAGCGCCATGGAACATGCCCATGCCCCCATGCTGACCCGCGATGATGTGCTGTTTTATCGCGGCCTGTACAAAGGCGGCACCGAAACGGTCGAACCCTTGCAAGATCACGATTTTTTCGGCCTGCCGCCCACCGTGGCCATTGGCGCCGAATGTGACCCGCTTTGCGACGACAGTGCCAGATATCAGGCCGCCATCCATGCCGCCGGGGGACGGGCACAGTTCTTTCTGGCCCCCGGCCTGCCCCACGGCTATTTGCGCGCCCGCTCCATCGTACCCCGCGCCGCCGCCTCTTTCGCCCAGATCATCACCGCCATCGCCGCCCTTGCCCGTGGCGACTGGCCATATGGAGAGCCCACATGAACCAACACGCCAACCTCACCCATTGGGCCGAACGCACTGACATGGCCGCCGCCTTCCGCTGGACCGTGAAACTGAACCTGCACGAGGCCGTGGCGAACCACTTTTCGCTTGCCGTCAACCCCGAGGGCACGCGGTTCCTGATCAACCCCAACGGCCGCCATTTCGCCCGGATCACGGCATCTTCGTTGGTGGAAATCGACGCAAATGACCCCGACACCCTTAACCGCCCCGACGCCCCCGACCCCACCGCCTGGGGCCTGCACGGCTCGATCCACCGCGCCCTGCCGCATGCCCGCTGCGTCATGCATGTGCATTCGATGCATGCGACGGTGCTGGCGTCCCTGGCCGACAGCTATCTGCCCCCCATCGACCAGAACTCGGCCATGTTCTTTGACCGTCAGGTGGTGGACGGCCATTACGGCGGCATGGCCTTTGCGGATGAGGGGGCCCGCTGCGCAGAAATGCTCCGCGACCCCAAGATCACCACCATGATCATGGGCAATCACGGCGTGCTGATCATCGGCCAGACCGTCGCCGAAACCTTCAACCGCCTGACCTATTTCGAACGCGCCGCCGAAACCTATATCCGCGCCCTGCAAACCGGGCGGCCCCTGCGGGTTCTGTCCGATGAGGGGGCCGAAAAGACGGCACAGGAATGGGAAGCCTACCCCGGCTTTGCGGACTTCCACCTAGCCGAGATCAAGGCCCTGCTGGATGAGGAAAACTCAACCTACGCCCTCTGACTTGCCTTCCGCGAATTGCCCAAAGCAATTCGCGACGGGCCCGACCGCCCCCCGGGCGGGCCCGTTCCGTGCCCACCCGCGGTCCGTCCCGTCGCGAACCGCTTTTCCCGCCGCATCAGGTTGAACCGTTGCAATGCCGTCGCCTTTCGGCTCTCGGCATGGGACACGGGCGATCCTCCACTGGAGGATCGCTGATCCGGTCCCGACGCGTCACCCCAAAAACCCTGCCACCTTCATCGTTTCCGGCACCTTGACGCCCAACCGCGTGAGGATCGTCGGCGCCAGCGCCAACTGGTCCAGTACCTGATCCCGCCCCGGCCCCTCGCCTGCCCCAAAGTAATACAGCGCAAAATCCCGCTGCTCCTCGGTCGCCCCGCCATGATGCCCCCGCGCATCCTGCCCGTGGTCGGCGGTGACAATCACCTCATACCCCGCCGCCCGCCACTGCGGCAGGAAGTTCGCCAGCGCCTCGTCCATCCGGAAACAGGCGTCATCCATCTCTTCGCAGTCGTGAAAGAAGCGGTGCCCCAGACTGTCCAAAGTGCAGGTGTGCAAAATGCCGTAGTCGATGCCCTTCACCACACACAACCGCGTCAAGGTGGCGAACAAGTCCGCATCCGCCGGGGTCATCTGGTTATAGGAACTGTCGCCGGTCATCGTATGAAACCGACCATGCGTGATCGTCCCGCCCGGCTCATCATACTCAATATCCCGCACCATATCGAACGGGTACCGGTTAAAGAACTCCGACCAGAACGAATGCGTCACCGCCCCGGTGACAAGCCCCGCCGACGATGCCTCGGAAAACACATCCGGAAACTCCAGCCGCCGCCTTGTGTAATTCCCCCAGATGCCATGCACCTGCGGCGGCAGCCCGGTATGGATGGACGCATAGCAAGTCCCCGACGTGGACGGCAAAACCGACCGCATCTTCCACACCCGCGCCTCACCCGAGGCAACCCACCCCTCCAGATTGCCAAACAGCCGCCGCCAGTTGGCATAAGGCACCCCGTCCAGAATGATCAGCAACAGTTTGGCCATCGTCTTCCCCCTTTAACGCCAGCAGCCGATTTCTTTGAAGAAATCGTGACGGAGCCAGCCATGGCTCCGCTGCGGAATTTTTGAAAATTCCGCCTTGCCCCCCCGGTCAGTTGCCCGCGCTTTCCATCCGCCGCCCCGCCAGGACCCCCTCCAGCCACCCAAGCTCCATCTCGGGAACCGAGGACAGCAGAAGGTCGGTATAATCATCAAACGGCGGTGACAGGACATCGGTCTTGGCGCCATAGCGCACCACCGCGCCCCGGTGCATCACGGCAATCTTGTCCGCAATCGCGCGCACCGTCGCCAGATCATGGGTGATGAAGAGATAGGCCACCCCCTCCCGCGCCTGCAAATCCAGCAGCAGTTTCAGGATGCCATCGGCCACCAAGGGGTCCAGCGCGCTGGTCACCTCATCGCAGATGATCACCTTCGGCTTTGCAGCCAGCGCCCGCGCAATGCAAACCCGCTGCTTTTGCCCACCCGACAACTCCGCCGGGTAACGGTCAATGAACCCCGCCCCCATCTCGATCTGCTCCAGCAGTTCCTGCACACGTTTCCGCCGCGCCTCGCCCTTGAGCCCGAAATAAAACTCCAGCGGCCGACCGATGATGGTGCCCACGGTCTGGCGCGGGTTCATCGCGGTGTCGGCCATCTGGTAAATCATCTGCAACTCGCGCAAGTCGTCCTTGGACCGCTGCGCCAGATCGGCGGACAGGGTCCGCCCGGCAAACTGGATGCGGCCCTGTGCGGCGGGCAACAGCCCAGTGATCACCCGGGCAAGGGTAGACTTCCCCGACCCGCTTTCGCCCACCACGGCCAGGGTCTGCCCCGCCGCCACATCCACAGTCACATTCTTCAACACATCGAAATTCGTGCCACGGTAGCGCGCCGTGACGTTCTGCACGGTCAGCACAGCATCGGGAAACACCTTTTCCACATGCTCGATCGACCGGACCGACACCAGCGCCTTGGTATAGGGCTGCTGAGGCGCATGGATGATCTGATCGGTGGAGCCGTATTCCACCTTTTTCCCGCCCCGCAGCACCAGAATGTCATCCGCCACCTGCGCCACCACGGCCAGATCATGGGTGATGTACAGCGCCGCCACCCCGGTATCGTGGATCGCCTCCTTGATCGCGGCCAGAACCTCGATCTGCGTGGTCACGTCCAGCGCGGTGGTCGGCTCGTCGAAAATCACGAGGTCGGGCTTCGGACACAGCGCCATCGCCGTCATCGCCCGCTGCAACTGCCCGCCCGACACTTGGTGCGGATAGCGATTGCCGAACGTCTCGGGGTTGGGCAACCCCAACCGCCGGAACAACTCCACCGCCCGCGTCTCGGCCGCCTTGCGGTCCATCAGCTTGTGCTGAAGGCAGGTCTCGATCACCTGATCCATCAAGCGCCACGCCGGGTTAAACGCCGCCGCCGCACTTTGGGCGACATAAGTCACCTCATGCCCCCGCATCGCCCGCAGACCCGCCGCATCCACCTGCCGCAGGTCGCGCCCGTTGAGCATGATCTGCCCGCCCGTCAACCGCACCCCGCCCCGGCCAAAAGCCATCGCGCTCAACCCGATGGTCGATTTCCCCGCACCAGATTCCCCGATCAGCCCCAGAACCTTGCCCTTGGCGACTGTCACCGAGACATCATCCACCAGCACCACATGGCGCGGCGGCTCGCCCGGGGGATAGGAGGTCGCCTCGATCTTCAGATTGCGAAATTCCAGCAGATCAGCCACCGCGGCCCCCTTTCAAGGACGATGTCCGCGACAACACCCAATCCGCGACAAGGTTCACCGAAATCGCCAGCACCGCAATCGCGGCAGCCGGCATCAGCGCCGCCGCCTTGCCATAGATCAGCCCATCCTTGTTTTCCCGCACCATCCCGCCCCAATCGGTTTCGGGCGGCTGAATCCCCAACCCCAGAAACGACAGGGTCGAGATGAACAGCACCGCAAAGATGAACCGCAGTCCAAACTCCGCCACCAGCGGCGACAATGCGTTGGGCAGGATCTCGCGGAAGATGATCCACGACTGTCTTTCGCCCCGGAGCCGCGCCGCCTCGACATAATCCATCACCGTGATGTCCACCGCCACCGCCCGGCTCAACCGGAACACCCGCGTGGAATCCAGCACCCCCATCACCAGGATCAGCACGATCAGATTGAGCGGCAACACCGACAACACCACCAGCGCCACAATCAACGACGGCACCGCCATCATCAAATCGACCAGCCGCGACAACCCCGTGTCAATCCAGCCGCCCCGCGTCGCCGCGAGGAACCCAAAGAACGCCCCCATCCCAAAGGACAACAACGACGACACCAGCGCCACGAAAATCGTGACCTGCGCGCCGTAAATCAAACGGCTCAGGATATCCCGGCCAATCGTGTCCGTCCCCAGCCAGAACTGCGCCGACGGCCCCTCCCACACCTTGCCCACTGCGGAATCAATGGGATAGGGCGCGATCCATTGGGCGAACAGGGCGATGAACAGGAACGCCCCCGTCATGAAAAGGCCGATCACCGCGGAAAGGGGCATCTTCATTTCGGGTTCCTCAACCGCGGATTGGTCACAATCCCGATCACATCGGCCAGAATGTTCAACCCGATATAGACGGCAGCAAAGATGATCCCCACCGCCTGCACCACCGGCAGATCGCGCTTGGCGACATGGTCCACCAGATACTGGCCAAGGGCGTTATAGCTGAACACCACCTCGACCACGACCACGCCCACCACCAGATAGGCCAGGTTGATCACCACCACGGTGATGATGGGCGCAATCGCGTTGGGCAGCGCGTGCCGCCAGATCACCTGCATCGGCGTCAGGCCCTTCAGCACCGCCGTCTCGATATAGGCCGATTGCATCACGTTCAAAATCGCCGCCCGCGTCATGCGCATCATGTGCGCCAGAACCACCATCACCAGCACGATCACCGGCAGGGCCACGGCCTGCAACTTGTCCCAGAACGACATGCCCGGAAACACCATCGAAACCGGCTGGAATATCGGGAAAACTTGGGTCAGCACGAAAATCACGAAATAGGCCGCCACGAATTCCGGCAAGGAAATCGTGGCCAGCGTCACGCCAGAAATCAGCTTGTCCGGCCACCGCCCATTATACCGCGCCGCAATCAGCCCCAGCCCAATCGCCAAGGGCACCGCAATCACCCCGGCACAACCGGCCAGAAACAGCGTGTTGCCAAACCGCGACCCGATCGACTTGGCAATGTCCTGCCCATTGGTCAGCGCAACCCCAAGGTCACCCTGCAACGCCGCAAACAGCCAGTTGAAATACCGCGTCAGCGCGGGTTCATTCAGCCCCAACGCCTCGCGCAGGTTGGCTAGCGCAACCGGGGTTGCCGATTGGCCAAGAATGGCCTGTGCGGTGTCGCCGGGCAGCATTTCAACGCCCAGAAATATGACAACCGACACTGCCCAGAGCAGGATGAGGCCCAGCGCAATGCGCTGGACCACCAGTTTTACAATAGGATGCACCGCCGGCTCAGGCGTTCAGCCAGCACATCGACAGCGCGCGCCCGTTCATCAAGGTGCCCGCCGGGTTCGGGATCCAACCGCCAACTTCGGCACGACGCCCTTCGACCCAGTCGTTGAACATCGGGCAGATCAGACCGCCGGTGTCGCGCAGGATGTTGGCCATCTCGCTGTACATGCCCTTGCGCTTGGCCTGATCCAACTCGCCGCGTGCAGCCACCATCAACTCGTCGAACTTGGCATCCTTGAACGCCGTGTCGTTCCAGTCAGCGGTCGACAGATATGCGGTCGAATACATCTGGTCCTGCACCGGACGCCCGCCCCAATAGCTGGCGCAGAACGGTGCCACGTTCCAGACGTTGCTCCAATACCCATCATCGGGCTCCAGCTTCACAGCCAAGGGAATGCCCGCCGCATTGGCCGATGCCTGGAACAGCTGCGCCGCCTCGACAGCACCCGGGAAGGCCGACGGGGCCACCTGCAACACGATGGGCGAGCCGTCATGGCCGGATTTCTTGTAGAACTCCGCCGCCATCGCCGCATCATATTCACGCTGCGGGATGCTGTCGTCGAACAAGGGATAGGCCCCGTTGATCGGGAAGTCATTGCCGGGTGACCCCATGCCGCCCAGGATCTTTTCCACCAACTCCGCCCGGTTGACCGACATCTTGAGGGCCATCCGCAGGTCGTTGTTGTCAAAGGGTGCCGCGTCACACCGCATGATGAACACATAATGCCCCGGACCCGCCGCCCGCTCGATCACCACATCCGTGTTGCCGGCCAGCAGTTCCACGATCTTGGGGTCGACCCGCGTCATCATGTGGATCTGGCCCGCCTGAATGGCTGCCGTCCGCGCCGTGTTGTCGTTGATCGACAGCACTTCAACGCTGTCGGCATGGCAGCGCGAGCTGTCCCAATAGTTCGCAAACCGCTCCATCGCGGTGCGCACCCCGGCCTCGTGCTCGACAATCATGTAGCCGCCCGAGCCGATGCCGCTCGTCGGGTTCGCAACACCGCCCGCCTTCTGGATCAGCAGGTGATAGTCGGCCATCAGGAACGGCAGGTCGGCATTGGCCGCGTTCAGCGTCAGGGTGACCATGTCGCCCTCGGCCTTCATGTCGGCAATGCCCTTGACGATGCCTTGGGCGCCCGACTGGCTGGCGTCATCGGTGTGACGCTTCAGCGTGGCGACCACATCCTCCGCGCTGATCGTGCCGCCGTCATGGTATTCAATGCCCTTGCGGATCTTGAACATCCACTGCGTCGCATCGGCGTTCGAGGAAACCTCCTCGGCCACCCGCATCTCCAAGGCACCCCCCAGACCCACATCGACCAGGGTCTCACCCCAGGTCATGTTGATCATATAGGGCACATCAGATGCCGCCAGTGCCGGATCCAGGCTGTCGGTGGACTGCCCGCCCTGAACGCCTGCGCGCAGCACGCCCCCCTTCACCGGGTCAGCCGCCCGCGCCGCCGTCGCCAGCAGCGACCCCGCCATTGCGGTTGACATACCCAGCGCACCAGCCCTGCCCACAAACTCGCGGCGGCTGATGCGGCCCTTGGTGGCCAAAGCGGCCAGATGGTTCAATTCGTTCGACATGGTCTCTCCCTGACAGGCCCTTGGCCCTTTTCTTGATTCTTCAGTCAATAAAACGCGATTCTGCCCCAGCACCAAGGACTATTTTCGCGAACCCTCACACAAACCGCCGCTCGACCTCCTCATCGAACGCCCGTTCGAACACCACCGTGTCGCCCTCCCACGCGGTCAGGCGCGCCACCATCCGCAAATGTGTGGCCGTGCCGGTCATCTCGGCCTCGGCCCGCGTGCGCACAGCCCAATCCCCGCGAGACAGGCGCTGCTCCCAAACATGGGTCGCGCGGGCAGACTGCGGCGTGTCGCCAATCTCCCACCGCTCGACCAGGCTTTCCCCGGTGATCAGTCCGTGGTCCAGGTTTTCCACCTCGCCGCCATCATCCTCGACCACCAGAACCCGCCGCCCGGTCAGCAAATCCACCTCCACCCGCCGCGCCGCATGGCCTGCCCGCACCACCCGGTGCGCCCAAGGGGCCGCCCCCTCCGCCTCAGGCGGCACCCAACCCACGGCAGACGCCTCCCGCACCGGCAGGTCCACCGACCCGCCCACCAGCGTCAAAACCCCGGCTTGCGGGGAGGGCCAGACAAACGGCCAATAGGAGTTGGATAAGGCCAGCCGCAACCGATGCCCCGGCGCCACCCGGTAGGCCATCTGGTCCAGATCAAACGCCACTTCCACCACCTGCCCCGGCACCATCGGCTGAGGCTTGGCCATGCTGTCCCGATGACACAGGTTCCGCATCCCATGCGCAATCCGGACAGATGACCCATCCGGCCCCACATCACACAACCGCGCCACGACAAACCCCAAAGGCTGATCCGACGACAGCCGCAACACCACCCGTGCCGCCCCCATCATCTCCAACGGCGCGTCCAACACATCGCCATCAAAACACACCGACAGCGCATCATCCCCCCGCTGGTCCCCCGCCATCTCGGCGTTCAGACCCATCGGAAAAAACTCCCCCGCCGCCACGCCCAGATGCTGCGGCGTCGCAATCCGCGTCTCAAACGCCCCAACTTCATTTCGGCTCAAATACTCCACGGTGGGTCCGGGAGGTGTGAAACCTCCCGGTGCCAGCCCAGCACCCGACAGATGCAAACGCATCCCGGGCGCAGATGGCCCATCCCCCGCCACCCAATGCCCCGCCCGCACCCGGGCCGACGCA
>CAMDHB010000046.1 GCA_945897655.1 Pseudorhodobacter antarcticus | reverse complement strand
GTTGGATTTGCCTGCGAATACGCGGCATCTGGATATTTATCTGGCGCAGATCACTTTGCTGGACAAGTCGTGGCGGACGCAGACTCTGGGGCGTGCCCGCACGATGGATGGGTTGGAGATGGCGGCCTTGATGTTCGGGGTGGCGGTGGACAGGTTGCCGTGCAGTCTGATCGGGATCATCAACACGAACTCTCCCCTGACGCTGGATATTCCGATGGCGGAGGGGTTGATCTGCATGGCGGAGCACGGGCAGGTCAACGTGATCACGCCGTTTACGCTGTCAGGCGCGATGGCTCCTGTCACCATTGGCGGGGCGTTGGTGTTGCAGCATGCCGAGGCTTTGGCGGGGATTGTGTTGACGCAGATCGTCAAGCCGGGGGTGCCGGTGATGTATGGCGGTTTCACCAGCAACGTCGATATGCGGTCAGGCGCGCCCGCCTTTGGGACGCCGGAATATGCCAAGGCGGCGCAGGCGTCGGGGCAGTTGGCGCGGCATATCGGGGTGCCGTTCCGGTCCAGCAATGTGACGGCGGCGAATGCGGTGGATGCTCAGGCCGCCTATGAAAGTCAGATGGCCTTGTGGGGGTCGATCAGGGGGGGGGCGCATCTGATCGAGCATGGGGCGGGGTGGATGCATGGCGGGCTGACGGCGAGTTTTGAAAAGCTGATCCTGGATGCCGAGATGTTGCAGATGATGCAGGCCTATCTGGAACCGATCAAGACGGACCCGGACAGTCTGGGGGTGGAGGCCATTCTGGATGTGGGGGCGGGCGGGCATTTCTTTGGCACCGACCACACGATGAGCCGGTATGAGACGGCGTTTCATACGCCAATGCTGTCAAACTGGGACAACTATCCGCAATGGTTGGAGAAGGGGTCGGTGGAGTTGCCGCAGCGGGCGAATGCGGTCTGGAAGCAGGTTTTGGCGGAGTATGAGGAGCCCGCGCTGGACCCTGCGGTGGCGGAGGCTTTGGCCGATTATGTGACACGGCGCAAGCGCGAGGGCGGTGCGCCGATGAACTGACGGAATTCACCGGGGCGTCATCCATTGGTCACGAATTTGTTAACAGAAGGGCGCATCACGCGGTTCTGTTTCGCAACCAAGGATGATCCTCATGTTGAACCGTCGCCACTTTCTGATTGCCACTGCTTCGGCCACTGCCTTGTCTGCTCGCATGTCGTTCGCGCAGGACACCAAGATGCTGCAGGTGTTCATCGATGGGGATACCAACATCTCCAACTGGTGGAACGACATCATCAAGCCCGCGTTCGAGGCGGCGCATCCGGGGTACAGCTTCAACGTGACCATCACGCGCGGCGTGGGCGACGGCAATGCGACCATTGCCCAGCGTGCGCTGGCGGCGATGCAGTCGGGCACCGATCCGCAGGTGGATTACTTCGAAGAGTTCGAGCCGGCGAAGATTGCTGGTTCCATCGAAGCTGGCCTGTGGCAGGAACTGACCACGGCCAACGTGCCGAACCTGTCGATGATCAACCCCGCCGCACCGGACACCCCGATCCGCATGCCCTACCGTGGCAGCCAGGTTCTGATCGCCTATGACAGCGCCAAGATGGATGCGCCGAAGACGTTTGCGGATATCGTGGCGTGGGCCAAGGCCAATCCGGGCCGGTTCACCTATGGTCGCCCCGACAAGGGCGGTTCGGGGTCGAACTTTGTGATCCGCGCGATCCACGAGGCGAACGGCCGTGATCCGGCGGCCTTCACCAAGGCCAACTTCGAGGCCGCCAAGGCCGAAGAGATGCTGCAAAAGGCCTGGGCGCTGCTGAAGGACCTGCACCCCTTCACCTTTGGCGAAGGCACCTATCCGGCTGGCAACACGCCTGCGCTGCAACTGTTGGCACAAGGCGCGGTTGACATGATCCCGGCATGGTCGGATCAGGCGCTGCAGGCGATGAACCAGGGTGTGCTGCCTGAGACGATCAAGGTGGCGCAGTTGCAGGATCTGGCGCTGTGCGGCGGGTTTGCCTATTCGGCGATCCCGGCCAATGCGACCGATCTTGACGGCGCGCTGAAGCTTGCGAACTTCATGCTGTCGGCCGAAATGCAGACCTCGTGCGTGCGCGAAATCGGGGGGTTCCCGGGCATTTCGTGGGACAACCTGCCGCCCGAACTGAAGGCCGAATACATTGACGTGATCCCGGTTTCGATCCCGACCTATCCGTCGGGCGACTGGCAGACCGCCAAGAATGACGGCTGGTACAAGAACGTTGCCACCAACCTCGTCCGCGAGTGATGGTTGACGATTTGACAGCGCCCGTGGGGAGCCGCGGGCGCGGGCAAATGATGGGTCAAGGATTTGCGGGGCTGGCCTTGGTGGCCGCCCCGCTGGTTCTGTTGATTGTCCTCGTGTTGTTTCCGACTGTGTCGATGGTGGCCAATACGTTCCATGTTACGGGCGAAGGTGGCCGTGCGTTTTCGCTGGCCAAGTTTGCGGCGTTTTTCGCGGATGATTATTCGGTGGAAAACCTGCGGTACACGCTGGTCTGGACGGTTATTTCCTGTGGCACGGCCTTGAGCATTTCGTTGGGGCTGGCGCTGTACCTGCGGTTTTCGGAAGGGCGGATTGCGACGATGATCCACGCCTTGTCACTGTTCCCGCTGTTCGTGCCGGCTATTGTGATTTCCTATGCGATGGTTCGGTTTCTGGGGCCGAACGGGTTGTTTCAACTGTTGTTGGAGAAGGTGGGTTTCACCGGGTACACCACGCCGTACCTGACGCCGGTTGGCCCCTATATCGCCTTTGTCTGGGAAAGCCTGCCCTTGCCGGTTCTGGTGCTGAGCGCGGGTCTGGCGCAGGTGTCGGACCATGCGATCGAGGCGGCGCGTGATCTGGGGGCGGGGCCGGTGCGGATATTCAGTCAGATCCTGTTGCCGCAGTTGAAGCGGTCGTTGCTGATCGGCTTTGCGTTGATTTTCCTTGGGGTGGTTGGCAGCTTTACAGTGCCGTACCTGCTGGGTCCGCCCGCGCCCGAGATGATGGGCGTCTACATGCAGCGCACCTTGGGCAACATGCGCCCCGAGGAGGCGCAGGTGCAGGCGGTGATCTTGATGGCGGTCGCGGCCATAGTGGGTGGGTTCTATATCGCCACGATGCTGCGCAACCAGAGGTCACGGTGATGCGGCGCAGCAAGACACCCTTTGGCGGGTTGATCCTGCTGGCCGCGATGGGGCTGGCGATGCTGGGGCCGATCATGACGGTGATGGTCTGGGCCTTTGCCGTGAAATGGCGCTATCCCAATCTGGTGCCCAGCGAATGGGGGCTGAAGTATTGGCATGTCATTCTGGGCCGCTCGACCGTAATTGAGCCCATTCTGACATCGCTGGCGCTGACATCGGTTGCGACAACGCTGGCGGCGCTGATCTGTTGGCCTGCCGCCTATGCCTTTGCCCGGTTGCAGTTTCCGGGGCGGCAGTTGCTGCTGTTTTCCTTCATTGCGGCCAATGCGGTGCCGAAATTCACGCTGTTCGTGTCGATTGCGGTGGTGTTCTTGCAGCTTGGCATGGTGGGCACGTTCTGGGGCGTGGTGATGGTGCAGATGCTGTCGGCCATTCTGTTCATGATCTGGATTCCGACCGCCGCCTTCCGTGGGATTCCGCCTGCGTTGGAGGAGGCGGGGTTTGATCTGGGCGCGTCGCGGTTGCGGGTGTTCTGGTCGATCACCCTGCCGCAGGCGATGCCGGCACTGGCGGCCAGTTATGTGCTGGCCTTTGTCGCCATCATGTTCGAGGTGGATTCGGCCCTGTTGATTGGGGCGCCGAAGATCACGACGATGCCACTTTTGATGCTGTCGTTGAGTGCGCAAGTGATTGTGCAGGAGGCGGCGGTGCTGTGTGTGATGATCTGGGTGCCGTGTTTTGCGCTGTTGTTGCTGACCCGCCGGTTCATGAGTTCCAAGGGAATTGCACAAGGATTTGGGGCCTGATGCTGCGCACTGTCAAACTGACCAAGACGTTCAACCAGATGACCGCTGTGGCCGAGGCCAGCTTTGCGGTCGAGAAGGGGGAGCTGATTTGCCTGTTGGGGCCTTCGGGTTGCGGGAAATCAACCTTGTTGCGGATGATCGCAGGGTTGACGCCCTCGGATGCCGGGTCGATTGAAATCGACGGGCAGGATGTGACCGAACGGCAGGCCAACAAGCGGCCCACGGCGATGGTGTTTCAAAGCCATGCTTTGTGGAACCATATGAGTGTGGCGCAGAATGTCAGTTTCGGGCTGCGGGTGCAGGGGTTGGCGCGGGATGTGATTGCCGCCAAGGTGACCGAGGCGTTGCGGCTGGTGGGGCTGGACGGCTTTGAAAAGCGCCGCCCGACCGAGTTGTCGGGGGGGCAGGCGCAGCGGGTGGCGCTGGCGCGGTGTCTGGTGGTGGAGCCGAAGGTGCTGTTGATGGATGAGCCGTTTTCGGCGCTGGATGCCCATCTGCGGGCCAATCTGCGTGAGGAGTTGAAGGCGTTGCAGCGGCGTCTGGGCCTGACCACGGTTTTTGTGACCCATGATCAGGAAGAGGCGATGGAGTTGGCGGACCGGATTGTGGTGATGAATGCGGGGCGGATCGAGCAGATCGGTCAGCCTGCGGACCTGTATCTGGAACCGCAGACCCTGACGGTGGCGCGGTTCATTGGCCAGATGAACGAGGCGACGGTGCCAGTGGTGCGGGGGCAGGCGAACTGGCTGGGCCAGCGGGTTGCCGTTGGCGCGGCGGATGGGGCGGTGACGCTGCTGTGCCGACCGGAGGATTTGCGGCGTGATCCGGCGGGGATTGCGGGGCGTGTGGCGCGGGTCATCGACCTGGGGCCGGTGCTGCGGGTGACGGTTGCGACGGAGGAGGGGGCCACGCTGACCTGGCTGTGTGCGCGGGCGGATGCGCCTGTGGTTGGTGCGCCGTTGGCCTTGGTGGCAACGCGTTTGCTGGCCTATCAGAATGGAGTGCGGGTCGCAGTGCCTGTGTTGACCAAACCCCAGTTGGAAAGTGTTATGCCATGACGACGATCTTGACCGGACATCTTACCGAGGCCGATCACAAGGGCCATATCGCTATTCGCTTTGCGGTGCCCGAAGGGACAACCCGGCTGGTCGGGCGGTTCATGGCGAGCCCCAAGCGGTGCGAGGGAGCGTTCTTTGACAACCTGATATCGCTGAGCATTTTCGGGCCGGATGGGTCGCGCGGGCAGCGGCACAATAACCCGGTCTGGGATTTTCAGATAGAGGCGGGGTTTGCCACGCCGGGCTATTTGCCGGGGCCGATTGAGGCGGGCGAATGGTCGGTGGTGATGGACACCTTTCGTGTGCTGGGTCGGGTTGAGTGGCGGTTGGAGATTGAGTGTGAGACGGGGCCGGTTGCCGAGCGGGCGGCGTTTGTGCCTGCCGTGACGGCGGCGCGGGGCCTTGGGTGGTATCGGGGCGATCTGCATGCGCATACGCTGCATTCGGACGGGTCTTGGGATATTCCCGATCTGGTCGGCTGGGCTAGGGCGCGCAAGTTGGATTTCATGACGTTGACGGACCATAACACTCCGTCCGGCCATGCCGAGGTGATGGCGCTGGGCGATGACGCCTTGCTGATGATGGGGGGGGTCGAGTTGACCACCCATTACGGCCATGCGCTGACGCTGGGTCGTCGCGACTGGCAGGAATGGCGCGTGGGTCCGGTGACCGGGCGGCAGATGCCGGATATCGCGGAGGAGGTGATGGGAAAAGGCGCGCTGTTCGTGATTGCCCATCCGATGTCGCCGGGCGATCCGTCCTGCACGGGGTGCCGGTGGGAGTATGAGGACATGCGGCCCGGTCCGGCGCAGATCGTCGAGATCTGGAACGGCGGGCCGTGGTCGGATTACAATGAAGATGGTTTGGCGCTGTACCGGACCTGGCTGGGTCAGGGGCACCGGCTGCGCGCCACGGCGGGCACGGATATTCACGGGCCCGAGGGCGGCATGGGGCGGCTGGGGTTCAACCATGTGCAGGCGGATGACCTGACCGAGGCGGCTATTCTGGCGGCAGTGGCAGTGGGGCGGAACTATCTGTCCTCGGGGCCGAAGCTGGTGTTGACCGCCGTGCAGGCTGATGGCGACGTGGTTGCGATGGGCGGTGAGGCGGGGGCCGGGGCGGCGGTTCTGGTGGATTGGGCCACCGAGGATGAGGGGCTGGATCTGGTGATCCACGACGCGCGGGGCGAGGTGTTCCGGCAGTCTGTGGCCGCAGGGGCCAGCGGGCAGTTGGAGCCGGGTGTGGTGCCGCAGGGCTTTGTGATGGCGGAATTGCGGGGGCAGGACGGTTTGCTGCACGCGGTGACGAACCCGATCTTTATCGTCTGAGGGCGGGCTGGATTGTGACGAGCAGGCCTTCGTGATCGGACGAGGGGGTGCCGTCGGGCTGGACCGCTGGCAGGATGACGGGGTTGGTGGCGAGCAGGCCGCGGGTGAAGAACCAGTCGATTTTGGCGGGCGAGCGGGTGCTGCCTAGGGGAAAGCGGTTGGTTCGGGCGTCGGGGACGTTGCAGGCTTGCCAGTCGTAGCCGCGTGCGGCGGCTGTGGCGAACAGGGGTTCATGGGGCACGGGGCGCAGAAGCCGCATGGGATCGGCGGCAAGGGTGGCTTGCCATGCGGCAGGGTCGGCCAGACGGGCGGTGCGGTCGGCGGTTGAGGTGTTGAAATCACCGCCAAGGATGACGGGGCCGCCTTGGGCCATCACCTCGACCTGATCCAGCAGGCGGGTCATGTCGGCGGCGCGGGCGGCGGGGTTGTCGTGGCTTTCCAGATGGACGTTGACCACGGTGACGGCAACACCTTGAACCTTGATCACCGCGCCAAGGGCGATGGTGCCGCCAACGCGGGGTTCTGTCCGGTCCAGCCCGAACCAATCGCCCCGGCGGTCGATGCGGATCAGGAAGGGTTGTGTCAGCGCCACATCGGTCAGAATCGCGGCACCGTGCAGGCCGTCGGTATTCTGTTCGCCCGCATGGGTGGCTTGTTCATGGACGTCGCCCAGGTCAAGTTCCACGAATTCCACGGCAAAGGCGTAGGGGGCCGCGAGCGTTGCGGACAGGTCGGCAATCCGGTCAGTGTTGCCTGACCGCGCCATGCCACGGTCAATCTCGCACAGCAGCATCACGTCGGGGGCCGCTGTTTGCAGGCTGTGGGCGATGCAATCCAGATGGCGCAGGCGTTCGACGTTCCAGAACAGGATGCGCGCGGGGTGGGGTATTTCGGCACGGGTCGGGGCGGAGCCGCCGGTTTCGATTTCGCGCAAGGTGGGCAGGGTGTCGAACCAGTGGTCATGCAGGGGTTTGGTCAAGGGGCCCTGGCGCAGACGGTGGCGCAGGTCTGGCGCGACGGGGGTCAGGCGGTGGGTCAGGGTGGTTTGGGGGTGCAGGGTCCAGTCAGTCATGGTTGGTTTCCCCGGACTGGCGGGCGGTCCAGGCGGCTTCGGTGGCCAGAGCCTCGTCCGTGGTGATCTGGTCTGCGCCAAGGGAGACGAGGGTTGAAAACTCGTCCCATTCCCGGTCGGAAAAGCCGCTTGAGGGGTCGGTCAGGGTATAGGTCCAGGCGTCAACCTTGACCCCTTCGGCATGGCAAAGGGCGATCAGGTCCAGCCCTTGGGATTGGGCGCGCAAGACCAGTTCCCAGTTCAGATAGCAGGTGTCGGGGGCGGCGGTGCTGCGCAGTTCGGGCAGCAGGAGGGGTTCGAGACTGGTCAGGCCGCGGGTCTGCCAAGCCTCGACCAGCCGGTCCGTGGGGTCGATGCCGCGGGGCAGGTGGGGCAGGCGCTGAGCGAGGGCAGAGATCAGGTGGGGGCAGCCGCCGCTGAAGATGATGGGGGCGGAGGTTTGGCCGAAGTGGTGGGCCAGATGGTCAAGGCCTCGGTCGGTGATGGACGCAAGGGTATCCTTCATGTCGAATTGCAGCAGGGCGGCGGGGTGGGCGGTGGTCAGCAGGGCGGCGAGGTCTTCGGACAGGATGAGGGGAAGGCCGGTTTGGCGATAGTGGACGCCGGCAAGGCTGGCCTTGTCCTGGGCGTTGACGGGGCCGGAGGCGGTCGTTTCGCGGTCAAGCGTGTCATCATGCAGCACGACAAAGCCGCCATCGGCGCGGACGGTCAGGTCCAGTTCCATTGATGCGCCCGCCTGAAGGCCTGCGGCCATGACTGCGGATGAAAACTCGCCCTCAGACCGAGCGCGGCGCAGGCGGTGCCATTTCAGGCGGGTTTGGCGGCCGTTCAGGGTTACGGTCAATCCTTGAGGTGCCATGACGGGGTCCCTTGTCGTGGTGATTTCGCGCAGAGTGGGGCAGGTGTGTAACAGGAATGCGGGTGATGGGCGGTGGAGGGTGTTGATCCGACATTTGGCTTGGGCGGACAAGGAAACGCACTGCGTTTCCCCGCCCGATGTGGGAGCGGTTCAGCAAAACTGGTTCCGCATGGAAAACAGAGGACAGCGCCCGACCTGGAGGGCGAGAAGCGCCCTCCAAGGGGAGGGAGGGCGCTGGCCGGTGGCTTTGGGCCACCGTCCGTTTGGGGGCAGGCGTGTCGCATGGCCTCGGCTAGGGCCTCGGCCAAGGCGGGTGGAGAGGGTTTCTTTCAGAAGGCTGTTAGTTATCGTCTGTGCCACTGGCCCCTGCACCCCGGCGGGATTGGTCGGAGGCGGGGACATAGGTGCGCTGAACGAGGGTTTGCAGGATGTGCTCGGTCGTGGAGGTCAGGGTGGTTTTGTAGGGGGATTTGGGGAGGAGGGCGGCAGCGGTGATGGTGACGACCGGGGCGTGGTCGGTCAACAGATGGTCAAGGTCTGTGACGGCGAGGGGGGTGTCTGGGGCCAGAATGGCGGTGCAGCCATGCCATTGGGCGATGATGATCACGCCGGACCGGGCGGCGGAAGTGGCCAGAAAGGGCAGGATCAGGGCGGGGGCGGAGAGGTCAATGAGGTCAACCGGATGGGACAGCGGGCCTTCGGGCAGGTGGAAATGGTCTGACAGGGCGGCGCCTGTTGCGATGGGGCACAGGGTGGCCCCGGCGGCTTGCCAGCGGTGGTTGTGATAGGTGGGCGGCGCGGTGGGGCGGGTCAGGTGGTGGGCCAGCAGGGTCAGCCCGTCCAGCCCCTGTTCGGCAAGCCAGCGGGCGGCGAAGGCTGCCTCCTCGGCCATGCCCCAAGCCATGCCCGCGCCGCGCGCGGCCTTGAGGGCGGTGGATTCCACTTCGCTGAGGGTGAGGGTCATAGAGGCCCCTCGGACGCGAGGTCCTGGGGGTAGGGTTGGTTCTGGAACAGGGCGATGCGGACCCAGCGGTCGGAGCGCGGGTCGAAATGGCTGGCGCCGAAGAAGGCCAATTTGCAGCGCAGCATGTCGATGGGCAGGGTGCCCGCCGCAATCAGATTTTCGCGGATTTCGGCATAGGGAAAACGGGCGGATTGCTGCACGCGCCGGGCGATGAATCGGTGTTCGGGGTGGGCGAGCAGGACGTGGGCAATGGGGGTGTCGTCGGGCCAATGGGCGAGGTCGGTGGCAAGGGCTGCGGCCATGCGGCCGGTGTCGATGGGCAGTTCGAGCGCGGCGCCGGGTTCGTCGTAGCGTTCGCCCAGGCGGGGTTCCAGTTTTTCTTCGGACACATACCAGAACCGGGCGGAGTTTTCGGGTTGGGTGTAGTCGGTGGTGGTGGCCCAGGCGTAGTGGCGGGCGAGGTCGGTGCGGAGGTGGGCGACGGTTTTGGAGCCGTCGAGGGGGAAGGCTTTCGCTTCGTCGGCGTCCATGCAATCGGCCAGGCCGTCGATGAGGAGGCCGTGGGGTTCCAAAAGGGCGGCGAGGAGGGCTTCTTGGCCCTCAAGGGTCAGGGTGGTTTCGGCCCAGAGCCAGAGGGTGTTCCAAGGGTAGGGGTCGGTGGGGACACCTTGGGCGGCGATCAGGGCCAGGTCGGCGCGCAGGTCCGCCAGTTTGGCGATCTGGATGGGGTGGTCGGAGGTCCAGGTGGTGGCGTTCTGGATGGCTTTCTGGATGGCGGTCTGGAAGGCTGCGGTGGTTGTGGGGGTGGTTTGGGGCAGGGCGCGGATGCGGGCCAAGGCTTCCTCGCGGGCCATCATCCAGTTGTTCAGCAGGGTTGGGTGTTTGATCAGGAACGGGGCCATGCCTAGGCCGGTGGAATTGCCAACCCCAAGGCGGCGGCGGAGGGTTTTGTCCAGCGGCACGGCAGTTGGTCCGCCCCGGGCGGCGGCGAGATGTTCGACCAGATCGACGGTGAAGCTGCGGATCAGCCAGACGGACAGCATTTCAACCTGAAAGGGTCCGCGGAATTCGGGGCGGTGGGCGATGGTGTCGCGGTCGGCGGCGCCGAATTTGCCCGAGCCATAGACGGCGGTGGTGCGCATCAGGTAGCCGACGGCGTCAACCTCGGCTGCGTCGGGTTGTTGGCCTTGGGCCAGACGGTCAACCACATGGGCGAATAGGCGGACCGAGCGGTTGGCGCGGGCTAGGGTCAGTTCCTGCGCCGAAATCCGGCCAGCCTCTTGCAAGGGCACATTGGCCTGAAGGCGGTCAAGGTCGGCTGGGGTGGGGGTGCCGTCGAACAGGGCAAAGGTGGCGTCCCATGCGGTGGCGATGACGCGGTCAGAGCGCATGTGGTCGGGCAGATCGTGGGCGAAGGCGACGAGGCTGTAGGTGTGGTTGGGGCCGATGGCGCGGTAGACGGCGCGGCCTACGCCCTGCGGGTTCACATCCCAGACGGGGCGGTCGAACGTCCAGCCTTCGGTTTGCATCCGGCGGAGGAGGTTGCGCAGGAAGGACAGGCGGGTGGGGTGGGCCGAGCCCATGCGGGCAAGCCGCATCACCTGTTCGGGGGGGCGGCGATAGGCGGTGAGGTCAGCGGGGGCGGTCATCGGGTTGGGCCTGCGGCGGGGCCAAAGCTGGCGTCAAAGAACCGCAGCCAGTTGCCGCCCATGATGGCTTTGACTTCGGGGTCGTGCATTCCTGTGGCGGTCAGGCCTGCTTCGATATTGGTAAAGTCGTGGCTGCTTTGGAACCAGCCGGGCATGGGCGGGAAGCCGGGGGCGGCGGCGCTGCCTTCGCCGAAGTCGATGGATTTGGTCCACCGACCTGTGCGCATCCATTCCACCACGCTGTCGGGCTGATCCTGACAGAGGTCGCTGCCGATGGCCAAGGCGGCGGTGCCGATCAGGTCAGCGGTGCGGGCGACCATCTCGCAAAACTGCTGCAAGGTGCAGGCGCTGCCGTCTTTGAGGTGGTGGGGGTAGAGGGAAAAGCCAAGGATCCCACCGCTGGCGGCGAGTTCGCGTAGCACGGTGTCGGATTTGTTGCGGCGGGCGGGGTGCCAGTGGGCGGGGTTGGCGTGGCTGATGGTGATGGGGCGGGTCGAATGGGCGATTGCGTCAAGGGTGGAGCGTTCGGCAGAATGGCTCATGTCCACCACCATTCCGACACGGTTCATCTCGGCCACCACTTCGCGGCCCATGCGGGTCAGGCCGGTGTCGTGGGATTCGTAGCAGCCGGTCGCGAGGAGGGACTGGTTGTTGTAGGTCAGCTGCATGAAGCGCAGGCCGAGGGTGTGCAGGACCTGGACAAGACCGATGTCATCCTCGATACAGCTGGGGTTCTGGGCGCCGAAGAAGATGGCGGTGCGGTTTGTGTCGCGGGCAAGGGTGACGTCGGCGGCGGTGTGGCCTTGGAAGATCAGGTCGGGACAGCGTTCGAAATGGCGGTTCCAGGCTTCGATGTTCAGGACGGTTTCGCGGAAGGTTTCGTGATAGGTGATGGTGACGTGCACTGCATCAAGGCCGCCTGCGCGCATCTGGCGGAAGATCTTTTCGGACCAGTTGGCGTATTGCAGGCCGTCAATGCGGGGGGTCATGTGGGGGACCCGGCGGCGACATAGGCGGTTTTGACGGTGGTGTAGAATTCCGCTGCGTATTGCCCCTGTTCGCGGGGGCCAGAGCTGGAGGCGCCGCGCCCGCCGAAGGGCACATGGTAATCGGTGCCGGCGGTGGGCAGGTTCACCATGACGCAGCCCGCCCGCATGTTGGCGCGGAAATGGCTGGCGCGGGCAAGGCTGCGGGTCATGATGCCGGCGGTGAGGCCAAAGGGGCTGTCATTGGCGAGGGCCAAAGCCTCGGCATAGCTGTCGGCGCGCAGGATGCAGGTGATGGGGGCGAACATTTCTTCGCGGTTCAGGCGCATGGTGTTGGTGGTACCTGCAAAGACGGCGGGGGACATGAAATAGCCGTCAGTGTCGCGGTCAAGGCGGGTGCCGCCGGTCAGGAGGGTGGCGCCCTCGGCTCGGCCAAGGGCTACGTAGTTCAGGTTCTGGGCCAGTTGGTCGGCACTGACCACGGGGCCGATCTGAGTGCCCTCGGCCAAGGCATGGCCGACCTTGAAGGCTTGGGCCGCCTTGACCAGTTTGTCGGTGAATTCGTCGTAGACGGCGGAATGGACGATGAGGCGCGAGGCGGCGGTGCATTTCTGGCCGGTGCCGCCAAAGGCTGCGTTTGCGGCATGGGTGACCGCAAGGTCAACGTCGGCGTCATCCATGATCAGCATGGGGTTTTTGGAGCCCATTTCCATTTGCAGTTTGGTCATGTTCGCCACAGCAGCCGCCGCGATGCCGCGCCCGATGGGAACGGAACCGGTAAAGCTGATCGCGTCAATGCCGGGATGTTCGACCAGCTTTTGCCCAACTTCGCGCCCCGGTCCGGCGACAAGGTTGAACAGGCCGGGCGGGATGTCTTGCCGCGTGATGATGTCGGTCAGTGCCACGGCTGAGGCGGGGGTCAGGGTGGCGGGTTTCCAGACCACGGCATTGCCAAAGGCTAGGGCGGGTGCGATTTTCCAGGCGGGGGTGGCGACGGGAAAGTTCCACGGGCTGATGATGGCGACGACGCCTGTGGGTTCGCGGCGCACGTCAATCTCGACCCCCGGGCGGACGCTTTGGGCGTGGTCACCGATCAGGCGCAGCGCCTCGGCCGCGAAGTAGGTGAAGAATTGGCCGGCGCGGTACACCTCTCCCTTGCCTTCGGCCAGGGTCTTGCCCTCCTCGCGGGCCAGTAGGGTGCCGATTTCGGCGGCCCGGGCCAACAGTTCGGTGCCGATCGCCATCAGCACATCGTGCCGCTTCTGGATGCCAGCGGCCCACCACAGCGGTTGAGCGTGACGGGCGGCGTGGACAGCCTCATCTACCTGTGCCGCACTGGCCTGGGCGTAATGGCCGATCACATCGGTGGTGTCGGAGGGGTTGAGGTTGGCCAGCATTCCAACGCCGTCTTGCCATTGGCCGGCAATGTGGTTGCGCGTCTCGGCTGTCATCCTTGCACCCTTGATTGAAGCGGTGGTCCGTATGGTGGCAGAATGAACGCCCGTGTTCAGAACTGCAAGAAGCGGGACGTGTGCCGAATCAGGTCGTCGTTTGCCGGAGGCCCATGCGCGTCAGCAGCTCGACAAAACTGACGCAGGCGACGAGGACGACGAAGCCAGTGACGGCGACGGCAAATGATCGGCTCCTTGCCAACCTGAACCAGAAAGGGCTGCGCATCAGCGCGGCCCCACCAGATAAGTTCCACTCGCCGCAGGCGATGTGGCGATCAAGGAACGGTTTCCAGGGTCAGGTGGCCGCGACCGCGACAGTTGTCCTTTCGCCGCCTACTGCGTCAAATTGTCTTGACTTGCGGTAAGGTGCGGGCATGCTGTGCGCACATTCAGACGACCCTTGGCTGCGGCCTGCTTGGCCAGCGATAGCCAAAAACGCTTTCGACTACACGACCCAAATTGTTCCGGGTCCTGCCTTTGAGGTGCGAACTTTGCAACCTCCTCGGGCGACCCAATCTTGTCCTCAGATTCAAGGCTGCGAAAACGCATGCCATTACCCTCAGGGAGATTCCTATCATGACTGCTATCACCATGCTGGATGACATCATCCAGGATGCCATAGATCGGGCTTTGATTGCCGCCGATCTGTTCGCACCCGTCAGCTTCATCGACGATGAAGGCGATGAAGGCAACGAAGACGATGAAGGCAACGAAAACGACGAACTCGACGAAGGCGACGAAGCCGACGAAGGCGATGAAGGCGACGAGTTCAACGAGGATGACGAGGCCGACGAAGGCAACGAGAACGACGAAGGCAACGAGAATAACGAAGGCGACGAGCGCAACGAAGGCGACGAGGACAACGAGGGCGACGAAGGGGGTCGCGGCGACGAAGGCAATGAGGGCAACGAAGACAACGAGAACGACGAAGGCGACGAAGGCAACGAGGGCGACGAAATAGCCGCTGACGCCGGGGATGAAGGCGACGAAGACAACGAGGGTGACGAAGGCGACGAGATCGACCTTGGCAAGGACTCTGGCGACGAGGGCAACGAGTTCTCGGAAGGTGACGAGGACGACGAGGACGACGAAGGCGACGAATTCGACGAGAGCGATGAAGCTGACGAGTTCGACGAAGCCGATGAAGGCGACGAGAACGACGAAGCCGACGAATTCAATGAAGACGACGAAGCCGATGAAGACGATGAAGGCGACGAGGGTAACTGTCACATCCCGGAAGGTGGTAGGGCTGTTTCCTGAACAACTCGGGTTTCAGTTTGTGCCAGTCCTTCATCACTTGCAAGGGTGTCTTTGTGCCC
>CAMDHB010000045.1 GCA_945897655.1 Pseudorhodobacter antarcticus | reverse complement strand
GCCGGGTGGCCCTGTGGACGGCGCTGTGTGATCTGGGTGGGGTCTGGACGTTGGAGGAGGTGACGGCGGCCTTGACCCGACTGGCGGACCGGGCGGTGGACATCACCCTTCAGCGGCTGGTGGCCGAGGAGATTCGCCGTGACAAGCTGCCCGGTGCGATGCCGGGGGACGAGGTGACGGCGGGGGGCATGGTGGCGCTGGCGATGGGCAAGATGGGGGCGGGGGAGTTGAATTACTCCAGCGACATCGACCTGATCTGTCTGTTTGACGAAACCCGCTATCCGGGGGTGGAACAGGAGGCGCGGGCGTCGTTCATCCGGGTCACGCGGCGGATGGCGCAGGTTCTGTCGGACAACACCACGGATGGCTATGTCTTTCGCACCGATTTGCGGCTCAGGCCCGATGCCTCGGTCACGCCCGTCTGCATTTCGATGGCGGCGGCGGAGGCCTATTACGAGGCCGAGGGGCGGACGTGGGAGCGGGCGGCCTTTATCAAGGCGCGGCCTTGCGGCGGTGATCTGGCGGCGGGGGCGCGGTTCCTGAAGACGCTGGCCCCCTTTGTCTGGCGCAAGCATCTGGATTTTTCGGCCATTCAGGATGCTCATGACATGCGGCTGCGCATCCGCGAGCATCGGGGGCTGAAGGGGGCCTTGGCGGTTGAGGGGCATGACCTGAAGCTGGGGCAGGGCGGGATCAGGGCCATCGAATTTTTCACCCAGACCCGGCAATTGATCGCCGGGGGGCGTGATGCCGACCTGCGCCCCCGTGGCACGGTAGAGGGGTTGCGCGCCCTGGCCGCCAAGGGCTGGGTGCCGGTCGAGGTGGCGGATGAGTTGGTGAGCCATTACCGGCAGCACAGGGAGTTGGAGCACCGCCTGCAGATGGTGCTGGATGAGCAGACGCACAAATTGCCGACAACCCCCGAAGCTGTGGCCCGCATCGCGGCCTTCATGGGGCAGTCCGAGGGAACGTTCCGGGGCGATCTTCTGGCCCGTCTGGCGCGGGTGGAGCATTTGACGGAAGGATTCTTTGCCCCGGCACAGACCGAAGCGGGGCCGGAGTTGTCGGAAAGGGCTGTGGCAATCGTGGACCGTTGGTGGCATTTCCCGGCGCTGCGGTCCGAACGGGCGCGGGTGATCTTTCGCAGGGTCAGGCCGGTTTTGCTGCACAAACTGAGCCGCGCCGCCAATCCGGATGAGGCGCTGGTGGAGTTGGATGCCTTTCTGGCCGGGTTGCCGGCAGGGGTTCAGATATTCTCGCTGTTCGATGCCAACCCGTCGTTGGTTGATCTGATCATCGACATTGTTTCAACCGCACCCGCGCTTGCGCGCCATCTTGCGCGGAATGCCGGGGTGCTGGATGCGGTGATCGGCGGCAGTTTCTTTGCGCCCTGGCCGGGCAAGGCGGCGCTGACCGCTGCGCTGTCGAACCGGCTGGCCAGTTGCGACGATTACGAAAAGGCGTTGATCGAGGCGCGGGTCTGGGCGGCTGAGTGGCATTTCCGGGTGGGGGTGCACCATCTGCGCGGGTTGATCGACGGGTTCGAGGCGGGCACGCAATATGCCGATCTGGCCGGTGCGGTGGTGGCCGCGCTGTGGCCTGTGGTGGTGGCCAGCTTTGCGGTGAAGCACGGGGCGATGCCTGGGCGCGGGGCGGTGCTGGTTGCAATGGGGTCGCTGGGGGCGGGGCGGCTGAATGCGGGGTCGGATCTGGACCTGATCGTGATTTATGATCCGGCGGGGGTGGAATACTCGACCGGGACCCGTCCGCTGGCGGCGCGGCTCTATTATGCGCGGCTGACGCAGGCGATGGTGACGGCGCTGACGGTGCAGATGGCGGCCGGGCGGCTTTATGAAGTGGACATGCGGTTGCGGCCGTCGGGGCGGCAGGGGCCGGTGGCGACCTCGGTGGAAAGCTTTCGGTCCTATCAGATGACGGAGGCCTGGACTTGGGAGCATCTTGCGCTGACCCGGGCGCGGGTGGTGGCGGGGGATGCCGATCTGGGTGCCGAGGTCGAAGCGCTGCGGCGCGCGGTTCTGGCTGACAAGGGGCGGGGGGACCGTGTCATCGCGGATGTGGCCGAGATGCGTGGGCGACTGGCCGGGGCAAAGCCGGGTGGCGCGGAGTGGGAGGCCAAGTTGGGTCCGGGCAAGGCGATGGATGTGGAATTGCTGGCGCAGATGCTGGCGTTGCGTGCGGCAAGCCCGGCCCGCAGCGTTGAAAGACAGCTTGCCGCGGGGCGGACGGCGGGCGAGGTGTCGCAAATGGACGAGACGGTTTTGCTGGACGCCTTCAGGCTGTGTTGGCAATTGCAGGCGGCGTCGCGGCTGTTGTCCGATCAGGTGGTAGACCCGCAGGCCTTGGGCGAAGGGGCGCGGGCGTTTCTACTGCGGGAAACTGGGCAGGTCAGCGCGCCCGGCCTTTCGGCGCGGTTGGCGGCGGTGGCGGCAGCGGCGGACCGGGTGATTGCGACAAAGCTTGCGGATTAGGAGACGGCATGGAACTGGCAGAGGCGGACCCGAAGGGTCTGGTGCGCGAAAGTTACAACATCGAAGGCATCACCCTGGGGGAATGCCGGTCGATCTTTCTGGACTGGGCGCTGAGCCTGGTCAGCGGGCAGGATGTGGCGACCGCTGCGGGATCGCTGATCGCGCATTATGCGGCGATCAATCCGGGCCATCCGATGAACGACGTGCTGGGTGCTGCTTTGGGCCCCACCGCATCACCCACACGGCGCGGTGGGCGGACGGGGCGGGCGGCGGGCTGATCCGGGTCAGGCCTGCGGGCGCAGGGCGCAAGCTTCGGCGGCCAGGCGGGTGACTTCGGCCCAATTGCCGCTGGCCATCGCCTCTTTCGGGGCGACCCAGGACCCGCCGACGCACAGGATGTTGGACAGGGCCAGATAGTCGCAAGCGTTCTTCAGGCTGATCCCGCCGGTCGGGCAGAACTTGACCTGCGGGATGGGCGAGCCCACGGATTTCAGAAAGGAGGCCCCGCCGGATTGTTCAGCCGGGAAGAATTTCTGGACGGTATAGCCCTTTTCCAAGAGCAGCATGATTTCGGTAGCCGTCGCGGCCCCCGGCAGCAAGGGCAGGTCATATTCGGCGCAGGCGTCCAAAAGCCGGTCCGTGGCACCTGGCGAGACGCCAAAGGTGGCACCTGCGGCCTTGGCGGCTTTGACATCGGCGGGGGTCAGCAGGGTGCCCGCACCCACTTGGCCCCCCGGAACCTCGGCCATGATGCGGATCGCGTCCAGCGCTGCCGAGGTGCGCAAGGTGACCTCAAGCGCGGGCAGGCCACCTGCGATCAGTGCCTGTGCCAGATCGCGGGCCTGCGCCAGATCGTCGATCACCAGAACCGGCACGACCGGGGCAAGGCGGCAGATTTCGGCGGCCTTCAGGGATTGTTCGGCAGGGGTCATGACTGGGGCTCCATGTCCCCGAGGCCGGGGAGGTTGAGAGGAAGGAGCCTTCGGCGGGGATATTTATGCCAGAACATCGCGAAAACCGGTTCGTTCTGGCGAGGATATGCCCGCTGAAGGCCAAAAGCATTTCTTTTGCAGCGTCAGTAAAGGCTGCTGGCCCCCATTGTCGAGGGGCCAACGGCGCGGCGGAAGGTTTCGAAGAGTTCGCGGCCGGTGCCCCAGGTATTGGCGGACAAATCCACGGTCACTGGGGTGCGGGTGTCGAAGTCGGCGGCAAGCACGGATAGGGTGCCTGCAACGGCATCAAGGCGCACAATGTCGCCGTCGCGCAGGCGGGCAAGGGGGCCACCGGCGGCGGCTTCGGGCGAGACGTGGATGGCGGCGGGGACTTTGCCAGAAGCGCCGGACATGCGGCCATCGGTGACAAGGGCCACTTTCAACCCGCGTTCTTGCAGGACCGACAGGGTTGGGGTCAGCGAGTGCAGTTCGGGCATGCCGTTGGCTTGGGGGCCCTGGAAGCGGACCACGACCACGGTGTCGGACTGGAATTCATTGTTCTTGAAGGCGGCTTTCACATCGTTCTGGTCGTGGAAGATGCGGCAAGGCGCCTCGATGATGTGACGTTCGGGGGCGACGGCGGAGACTTTGATGACGCCTTTGCCAAGGTTGCCGTTCAACTGCTTCAGCCCGCCTGTTTCGGCAAAGGGGGCGGAAGCGGGGCGCAGGATCTTGTCGTTCAGGCTGGTGGGGGTGCCAGGTTGCCAATGCAGGCGGTCGCCGTCGAGTTTGGGTTCGGTGCGGTAGGAGGCGAGGTCCTCGCCAAGGATGGTCTTGGCGTCGGGATGCAGCAGGCCCGCATCCATCAGTTCCCCCATCAGAAAGCCGATGCCGCCGGCGGCGTGGAAGTGGTTCACATCGGCCAGACCGTTGGGATAGACCTTGGCCATCAGGGGGACAAGCTGGCTGATCGCCTCGAAATCGGCGAGGTCCAAGAGCACGCCGGAGGCACGGGCCATTGCGGGCAGGTGCAGGACCAGATTGGTTGACCCGCCGGTGGCCATCAGGCCGACCATGCCATTGACATAGGCGCGTTCGTCCAGAACCAGACCTGCGGGGCGGTAGTAAGCGCCCAGCGCGGTGATGGCGGCAGCCCGTTCGACGGCGGCCACGGTCAGCGCATCGCGGAGCGGCGTGCCGGGGTTGACGAAGGATGAGCCGGGCAGGTGCAGGCCCATAAACTCCATCAGCATCTGGTTGGTGTTGGCAGTGCCGTAAAAGGTGCAGGTGCCGATGCCGTGATAGGCTGCCATCTCGGCCGCCATAAGCTCGGCCCTTGTGGCGGTGCCATTGGCAAAGGCATTGCGAATGCGCGACTTTTCGTCATTGGCGATGCCGGATGCCATCGGGCCTGCGGGCACAAAAACCGCCGGGATATGGCCGAAGGTGGCGGCGGCGATGATCAGGCCGGGCACGATCTTGTCGCAGACACCAAGGTAAAGGGCAGCGTCGAACACGTTGTGGGACAGGGCCACCCCGGCGGCTAGCGCGATCACGTCGCGGGAGAAGAGGGAGAGTTCCATGCCCGACTGCCCTTGGGTCACGCCATCGCACATTGCGGGGACGCCGCCTGCGACTTGGGCCGTGGCGCCGACCCGACGGGCGGCGGCGCGGATCAGTTCGGGATAGTGTTCATAGGGCTGATGGGCGGACAGCATGTCGTTATAAGCGGTCACTACGCCGATGTTGGGCGCACGCGCCGCCACCAGCGCATCCTTGTCCTGCAGCATCGCCGCATAGGCATGGGCCTGATTTCCGCAAGAGATATGCGCCCGGGCCGGGCCGCTGCTTGCGGCCTTGCCCATCCGGTAAAGATACTGGCTGCGGCTGGACAGGGACCGTTCACGGATGCGGTCGGTGATACGGTCAAGTTCTGGGTGCAGCGGCATGGCGGCTCCTATGGCGGTTCGAGGGCGCTGATAGCAGATGCCGTTAGCGCTAACAACTGCGAGTTCGTCGCAACTGGCTGTTGGGCGTCAGACAATGATTCGGTGGGATTGTCGACAGGTTGGCGTCAGCAGTGGCGACCTGAGTTCAGACTGAACGACGAAGTTGACAATGGTGCAACAGGCATCCGGCAAAACGTGCCAATTTTTGCGCAATTTGGCCGTAATGTCGGTTCAATTTCTATCCAAGTGGCGGGCTAAGGGCCTGCGGAGGGTGATCAGATGTTCACGACCAGACTGCTTGCGGCTGTTGGGCTTTGCAGTGCGCTGTTTGCCTGTTCGCCTGTAGCGATGCCAAGCCGGGGCCAGATGGACATCTTGCCGGCGATTGCTATGCTTGCGGTCGCGCCTCCGGTTCAACGCGACGCCTCATCCTTGAATGTCGTGGGGTTGACTGTTTCTGCCCCCAGGAACCTGTTGGTGTCAGAGGCAGATGTCTATCTGCCCAATGCCGACATCGTTTGGCACGGCGACCCGTTGGGTGACCGTCATGCCCAGGTTGAAGCGATGTTCGCAGAAGCAGCGGCCGTTGGATCGGCGGGCATGGCCGAAGGCTATCCGGTGATCGTGACGATCGAGGTGGAAAAGTTCCACGCTTTGACCCCAAAAACCCGGGCGACCATTGGCGGCAACTTTGCGATGCACTTCAGGCTGACGGTGTTGGACGGCATTTCTGGGGAAATTCTGGTCGGGCCCAAGCTTGTGGTTGCGGACACGCCCGCCTCGGGTGGGCGCAGGGCGCTGCGCGAGGAGGCGAAGGGGATCACGCAAAAGGTGGTGATCGAAGCGCGTCTGGCGGAGGTTTTGCGGAGCGAGTTGCAGGCCGTTCCGGTGCCGTTTACGCCGCTCAACGCGATGAGCCGCAATGCGTTTTCGCCGATGGACCTGACGCTCGCCCGGTGATTGGTGCGCAGCAGTCTTTCCTTGAGGCGCAGAGCATACTAAAGGGGGGGCATGACCTTTCCCTCACCCACCCCGCCCGCAACCATCCCGACAGAATTCGACGAGGCGCTGTATGACGGACGCCCCGTCGTTCGGCTGAAACCCAAGGCCGAAGCGCGGGCGATCCGGCATGGGTTTCCGTGGGTTTATTCGGATGAACTGGTGACCGACCGGCGCACCCAAAGTCTGGCCCCCGGTGCCTTGGCGGTGTTGGAGGATGCCGATCGCAGGCCGCTTGGTCTGGTTACGGTCAATGTGAAATCCAAGATCATCGCCCGCATGATTGACCGTGACCCAGCCGCCGAGATTGATCAGGCGTGGTTCGAGGCGCGGATCGGCGCGGCGCATGACTTGCGGCAGCGGCTGTTTGCCACGCCGTTCTACCGGCTGGTCCATGCCGAAGCGGACGGCCTGCCGGGTGTCGTGATTGACCGGTTTGGCGAAGTGGCAGTGGTCCAGCCCAATGCCGCCTGGGCCGAAGCGCACCAGGACGCGTTGGTGGCGGCGTTGCAGGCCGTGACGGGCGTGTCGGCGGTCGTCAAGAACGGCACGGGCCGGGCGCGCGGGCTCGAGGGCTTGGCCGAGGAGACGCGGGTGCTGGCCGGGATCGTCGATGCCCCGGTGCCGGTGGTGATGAATGGTGCCACCTATCTGGCCGATCTGATGGGCGGGCAAAAGACCGGTCTGTTCTTTGACCAGCGGCCCAACCACGCCTTTGCGGCAAGGCTGGCAGGTGGCGCGCGGGTTTTGGATGTGTTCTCTCATGTGGGTGGCTTTGCCCTTGCGGCCTTGGCCGGGGGGGCTGTGTCAGCTTTGGCGGTCGATGCCTCGGCCGCGGCATTGGAGTTGGCGGAGCGCGGGGCGGGGCTTTCGGGCTTTGGCGAGCGGTTTGCCACGCGCAAGGGCGATGCCTTTGACGTGATGGAGGCTTTGGGGGCCGAGGGCGCGGTGTTTGATCTGGTGATCTGCGATCCGCCGGCCTTTGCCCCGGCCAAGCCTGCGCTAGAGGCGGGTTTGCGCGCCTATGAGCGGTTGGCGCGGTTGGCGGCGCCCTTGGTTGCACCGGGGGGCTATCTGGTTCTGTGTTCGTGCAGCCATGCGGCTGACCTGCAGGCGTTCCGCAATGCATCGGCCCGTGGCATTGGCCGGGGCGGGCGTCGGGGGCAGTTGCTGCATACAGGCTTTGCCGGGCCCGACCATCCGATGCTGTTGCAACTGGCTGAAAGCGCTTACCTCAAGGCGCTGTTCTTTCGGTTGAACTGATGCGGGCGGTTCTGGACGCTTGCGTGATCTATCCCACGGTTTTGCGCGAAATCCTGATCGGGGTGGCGGCGCGGGGGTTGTTTGAACCCTTTTGGTCAGACCGCATCCTGCGCGAATGGGTGCTGGCCACGCAGAAACTGGGGCCCCTTGCGATGGCGCAGGCCGAGGGGGAGGCTGTGTTGATGAAGTCTGCCTTTCCGCGCGCGATGGTGCGCGAACAGCCCAATATCGAGGCGCGGGTTCTGCTGCCCGATGCGAATGACCACCATGTGCTGGCCGTGGCCATTGCCGCTCATGCCGATTGCATCGTGACCTTCAACGCCAAGGATTTCCCTCGCCATCTGCTGGCCGAGGAGGGGATTGCCCGGCATGACCCTGACAGCCTGCTGTGGCAGCTTTGGTCCCATCATCCGGATGAGGTGGCGGGGGTTGTGCAGGCGGTTCATGCGACGGCTGAGCGGATGGCGGGGCAGGCGTTGCCGCTGAACGCCCTGTTGAAGCGGGCACAACTGCCCAAGCTGGCCAAGGCGATGCTTGGTCAGGCGGCATCCTGACGCCGGGCGATCAGCAGCCAGTAGCCGAACCCCAGCATGGCCGCGACCCCGGCCAGAATGCCAAGGGCGGAACCCGCCATCTCGCTTGCCGCCTCGATATTGCCGGCAAAGCCGTAGCCGAGCAGGACGTAGAGGCCGACCCAGACCACCTCGCCCGCGATGGCCCATAGGGTAAAGCGGATATAGTTGAAGGCGGTGGCCCCGGCGGCAAAGTTCGCCCAGGGGCCGACCGGGGCGAACAGCCAGCGGGTCAGGAAGATGCCCAAGGCGCCGCGACGGTTCATCTGATCCACCGCGCGGCCAATCAGAGCGCCGCTTTTGGGGTTGGTCGACAGACGGGTCAGCAGGCCGTTGCCGCCGACCCAACCGATGCGGTAGCCCAACTGATCACCCGCCACCGCACCCGTTAGGGCCGCGCCCATGACCTGCCACAACACCAGATCGCCAGAGGCCACAAACCCGCCTGCGGTCAGCATCAGGATGGAACAGGGCACCGGCAGGGCAAGGCAGGCCAGAAAGGTGACTACGGCCAAGAGCCACAACCCGTAGGTCGGAACCAATTCTAACAGATATTCAGTCACTGGGCTGACCCTGTGCTTTCAGCGCCGCGATTGAGGCATTGACCTGATCAATGATCACCTGAACCTCGACCCCGCGTGCTGTTGCAATCTCGCGGATCGTCCAGGGGCCGTGTTCTTCGGGCGTGGGCAGGCCTGCGATGGCGTCGATTTCGCGGGGGTCGAGGTCCCAGGATTTTGCGATGTAACCCACTGTCATCCAAGGCTTTACCGTCTCATTTTGATGCGCGGGGTCTGACCAGTAGAGCGCGGATGAGACGATGCGGAACAGGAAGAACAGCGTGACCGCCGCCGCGAGGACGAACCCGCTGGCTGCGATGGGGTGATTGCGGAACAACTGTTTCATTTGAGTGCCTTGATCCCCTGGGACAGCCCTTCTAACGTCATGGGCACCATCTTTCCGTCGAAAATCTTTGAAATCAGCCCTGTGGACTGGGCATGATGCCAGTGCGCCTGCGGCACCGGGTTGATCCACAGGTGATGCGGCCATTGCTGACAGGCGCGGGTCAGCCAGACTTGGCCCGCCTCCTTGTTCCAATGTTCATTGGCCCCGCCGGGGTGCAAGATCTCATAAGGGCTCATCGCCGCATCCCCGACAAAGATGGCTTTGTAATCAGAACCATAGGTGCGCAAAAGGTCCCATGTCGGGGTCTGGTCGGACCAGCGGCGCTGGTTGTCGCGCCAGACGCCTTCGTAAAGGCAGTTTTGAAAGTAGAAGGGGACCAGCGTCTTGACTTCGGACCGAGCGGCGCTGAACAGATCCTCCATAACCTTGATGTAGGGGTCCATTGACCCGCCGACATCGAGGAACAGCAAGACCTTGACCGCATTGCGCCGTTCGGGCCGGATCTGCACATCCAGCCAGCCGTGATCAGCAGTGGCGCGGATCGTTCCGTCAAGGTCCAACTCGTCTGCCGCACCCTCGCGCGCCCATTTGCGCAGGCGGCGCAGCGCCAGTTTGATCGTGCGAGTGCCGAGTTCGGCGCGGTCGTCGAGATTGCGAAACTCGCGCTTGTCCCAGACCTTGACGGCGCGCTGGTGGCGGCTGTCGTCCTGGCCGATGCGCACGCCTTCGGGGTTGTAGCCATAGGCGCCAAAGGGGCTGGTGCCCGCCGTGCCCACCCATTTTGACCCGCCCTGATGGCGGCCCTTTTGTTCGGCCAGACGCTGGCGAAGCGTCTCCATGAGCTTGTCAAACCCGCCCAAGGCGGCGACGGCCTCGCGTTCTTCGGCCGTCAGGTGTTTTTCTGCCAGCTTTTCCAGCCAGTCGCGCGGAAGGTCCAGCGCCTGCAGCACCTGGTCGGGGCTGATCGCCTCAAGTCCTTGAAAGCACTCGGCAAAGGCGCGATCAAAGCGGTCAAGGTGACGCTCGTCCTTGACCATTGCGGTGCGGGCCAGGTAGTAAAATCCGGTTGGATCATGGGTGACCAGACCCGCCGCGACCCCTTCCAGAAAGCCCAGATATTCGCGCAAGGATACCGGCACGCCCGTCTTCCGCAAGGTCAGGAAGAAGGGCAGGAACATCGGTTACCCCATGCGGTCCAGAAAGACCGAGATGGCCAGACCGACCAACCCAAAGGCAATGGCATGGCCCGCAGCATATTGCAGCGCATCCAGTTTGCGCCCCCCGCGCCGAAGCGCCCTTACTGCGCCCCAGATCGCCCCGATCACAATCGCTGCTGTCCAGATCATCCCACGCCCCTTGTTCACCGACGCCGGGCACAGCGCCCCAGTGTCACCCGCCTTCAGCACGCCGCAGGGCGAGGGAGGCAATCTCTGCCTGCCGCGCCTGCACCGACTGGTCGCTGCCGAAGCCATAACGTGCGGCGTCCAGACTGTCGAGACGCAGTGCCGCGGCCTCAGTGTCGCGGCCCATCAGGGCAAGGGCCTCGGCCTTGATCAGTTGCAGGCTGGCTTGCAAGGCGGCGTTATGGGCGCGAACGGCCAGAGGTAGGGCCTGATCTGACAGGTTGGCGGCATCCTGAACGCGGCCATCGCTGAGGGCGAGGGCGGCAAGTTGCATCAGGGCATGGGACAGGTGCACCCCGTCATCGGGCAGGGTAGCATAGACGCGGGCGGCGGTGGTGTAGGAGCGCACGGCTGCCGCGGGGTCATCGGGGGCAAGCAGGCGGCCCAAGGCGAAGTGGGCAAAGCCGAGGCGGTTGTCGGTCCAGCCCTGTGTCTGCGCGATGGTCAGCATGCGGCGGGCGGCGGGCAGGCGAGCCGCCTCGGGGCCGCGTGGCCCCAGGGCGGCATCTACCGCATCGGTCCAGGCGCGGGGGGTGTCGGGGCGGACCCAGCCACCGGGATAGGCGCCCCCTGGGTTCAGGGCCGCGACCAGACCGGGGACACGCGCTGCAACCTCGGCCCGGGACATGCCGTTGGCAAGGTCGGGCGCATAGTGCAGCCGCAGCATCAGCATATCAAACTCGGTCAGGACCGATTGAAAATTGTCGTCATTGAACACCGAATCGGGCAGGCGGTACTGATCGTTCAGGGGACCCAGTGCTTGCGCCATTTCCTCATGCAGGCAGTCGCGCACCTCTTGCGGGCTGGTGTCGTAGGGCACGAAAATTGCCATCCTTTCGCGATGGGTCAGCCCGCGCCAATCCAGCGCGGCGGTGCCCCTTTTGGCCCGATATTCCGTCAGTGATGAGGCATTCGGCGCAACAAAACAGGAGGCCGCGGGTTCAAGGCGTTGTAATTCGGCCCGGCTGGCGAATTGGATGGTGATGGCGGCCGGGGATGCGACGACAAAGACATCCAGACCCGCCTCATTGCGCAGGCGGGTCAAGAGGGCGGTCAGATCTGCTTCGGCGTCCTCGGGCACGGGGCCGGTCATGGTCACGGTGATCGGGCCTTCGAACCGGGTCAGGATGGGCAGCGGCTGGCCGCTTTCCATGCGGAATTCCAGATCCATGAAATCTGCGGCAATCTGGTCATTGGGGCGCAGGGGGGCTTGAGGTGAAACCACGTTTCGCGGGCCCAAGCCATCGTCAATGTCGACCACATTCTTGCTGACAGCCAACGGCAATGCAGGGGCGCAGGCGACCAGCAAGCAAGACCACAGGACAAGGACAAGACGCATGAAGCGGGCAGCTTTCACCTGGTTAGGGGCCGTTTGGGGGCCTTTGGTCACGTCTGTCCGGAATGCGTCGCGGCTTGCACGGGCATTTTGGGTGAACCGCCATCCGGCGCGACACACCCCCCGAGCAGTGAAGGGCCGAGCCTGAATCCCGCGCCGTTGTAACCGGACAGCGGTTCACTGAGGTCATAGGACAGGGCAGACATGTCTCAATCTGGGCAGAGCGGTGTCATTCTTTGGAATTCGTGAACCATCGCGCGCCCTATCTTTGGTTGCGCGACAAAAAGGCAAGACGCTCGAACAGTTGGACATCCTGTTCATTCTTCAAAAGCGCACCGTGCAGGCGCGGCAGGTTGGTTTTGGCGTCGCGCCGCAAATCCTCGGGCGTCAAGTCTTCGGCCAAGAGGAGTTTCAGCCAATCCAGAACTTCGGAGGTTGAGGGCTTTTTCTTCAGACCTGCCGTATCGCGCACCTCGAAGAACTGGGTCAGGGCGGCGGCCAGAAGCCGGTCCTTGATCTCGGGGAAGTGGACGCGGACAATGGCGGCCAGCGTTTCGGTATCGGGAAAGCGGATGAAGTGGAAAAAGCAGCGGCGCAAGAAGGCGTCGGGCAGGTCCTTTTCGTTGTTGGACGTGATGATGACGACGGGGCGATGGCGCGCTGTGATGGTTTCGCCCGTCTCGTAGACGTGAAACTCCATCCGGTCGAGTTCCTGAAGCAGGTCATTCGGAAACTCGATATCCGCCTTGTCAATCTCATCGATCAGCAGGACCACGCGCGCCGGAGCTTCGAACGCCTGCCAAAGCTTGCCTTTGCGGATATAATTGCGAACCTCGTGCACCCTGGCGTCGCCCAACTGGCTGTCGCGCAAGCGGCTGACCGCGTCGTAATCGTAAAGACCCTGCTGCGCCTTGGTCGTAGACTTCACATGCCATTCGATCAGCGGCAGGTTCAGGGATGCTGCAACCTGCCGTGCCAGTTCAGTTTTTCCGGTTCCAGGCTCGCCCTTGACGAGCAGGGGACGCTGCAGCGTCACGGCGGCGTTTACGGCAACGGTCAGGTCTTCTGACGCTACGTAAGTTGAGGTTGTCGCAAATTGCATTGGAAACTCAAGGCTCTGAAGGGCTGCGGTTTGGACCTTAGTGCGCCGATGAATTTCTCGCAACCGCTAGTGACAAGGTGTTTCCAATGGGCTAATGGACCCGCCAACGGGGGCGATTGCGACGTGAGCGAACCTGACGGCGCGACCGATTGATTGGAGAGTGCTGCGATGAAGGCTGAAATCTTTCTGACTGATGACTATCGTCCTGCCGAAGACGAACCCTTCATGAACGATCGCCAGCTTGAATACTTCCGCCGCAAGCTGATGGTGTGGAAGCAGGAACTGCTGGACCAAAGCGCCGAGACGATCGACAATTTGCAGGATTCGGGGCGCAATGTGCCCGATATCGCCGACCGTGCGTCCGAGGAAACCGACCGGGCGCTGGAACTTCGCACGCGGGACCGGCAGCGCAAGTTGGTCAGCAAGATTGATGCCGCCCTGCGCCGGATCGAGAATGGTGAGTTTGGCTATTGCGAGATGACGGGCGAGCCGATCAGCCTGAAGCGGCTGGATGCGCGGCCGATTGCCACAATGACGCTGGAAGCCCAGGAAAAGCACGAGCGCCGGGAAAAGGTTCACCGCGACGAGTGAGCGGTTTCGGTTTAGGATGCGGCAGGTGCCGGGCTTTGCGCCCGGCATTTTTGTTTGGAGGCGGGCATGTCATTGATCGGCCAGCGGGTCACGGTACTGGGGGCGGGGGTCGCTGGGCTGGCGGTGGCGCGGGCCCTTGCCCTGCGCGGGGCTGCGGTGACCGTTCTTGAACAGGCCGATGCCATCCGCGAGGTGGGGGCGGGGTTGCAGGTGTCGCCGAATGGGGCGGTGGTCTTGCGGGCCCTTGGGTTGGGGGATGCTTTGGGTTTGGCATCGCAGCGGGCCGAGGCGGTGGAGTTGCGCGATGGTCTGGACGGCAGCGTGGTGACTCGGCTGGAGGTTGGGCGGCTCAGGCCGCAGCAGGGGTACCACTTTGTCCACCGGGCGGATCTGATCGGGCTGTTGCTGCAGGGGTGTCGGGATCTGGAGGTTGACCTGCGGTTGCTGAGCAAGGTCACCTCGGTCGGGCTTGATGGGGCGCGGCCGGTGTTGGGGCTGGCAGATGGCAGCACCCATGAGACGGATCTGTTGATCGGGGCGGATGGGTTGCATTCGCTGACACGGGGCGCGCTGAATGGGGCGGCGGTGCCGTTCTTTACTCATCAGGTGGCCTGGCGGGCGCTGGTTCCGGGGGATGGTGGCCCGGCGGTGGCCGAGGTTCACATGGGGCCGGGGCGGCATCTGGTTAGTTATCCGCTGCGGGGTGGGACCTTGCGGAACATTGTGGCGGTTGAGGAGCGGCGCGCTTGGGCCGAGGAAGGCTGGTCGCTGCGGGACGATCCGATGGAGATGCGGCTGGCTTTCCGTGACTTCAGCCCGCGGGTGCGGGGGTGGTTGGATCAGGTTCAGGATGTATGGCTGTGGGGATTGTTCCGGCATCCCGGGGCGGGTGTCTGGCAGCGGGCCTTGCCGGAGGGGGCGGTGGCGGTGCTGGGGGATGCGGCGCATCCGACGCTGCCGTTTCTGGCGCAGGGGGCCAGCATGGGTTTGGAGGATGCCTGGGTTCTGGCAGCCTCGCGTGCCGGGCATGATTGCTGGGGGGCGGGGCTTCAGGCCTATCAGGCGGCGCGGGCGGGGCGGTGCGCGAGGATTGTCGAGGCGGC
>CAMDHB010000044.1 GCA_945897655.1 Pseudorhodobacter antarcticus | reverse complement strand
GGCAGGACCGCACCAGATCCAGGATCGCCTCAACCACCTTTTCCCCAACTGGCATCCGCCGCACCAACACCTGCGCCGCCATCAACTCCGCCCCGGTAAACACCGCCGCCGCCGCCGAACTTGCCGCCCCGGTCGTGGCAATCAGAATGTCCCTCTCCGTCGCCCGCGTCGGATAGGAGACATCAATCTGCACCAAAAACCGGTCCAACTGCGCCTCGGGCAGGGGATAGGTGCCTTCCTGTTCAATCGGGTTCTGCGTCGCCAGCACATGGAAGGGCGGGCCCAGCTTGCGGTGCTGGCCTGCAATCGTCACCTCGCGCTCCTGCATCGCCTGCAACAGCGCTGACTGGGTGCGCGGCGACGCGCGGTTGATCTCATCCGCCATCAGCAACTCGCAAAACACCGGCCCTTCAATGAACCGGAAACTGCGCGACCCATCGGCGGCCGCATCCAGCACCTCGGACCCCAGAATATCGGCAGGCATCAGGTCGGGCGTGAACTGGATGCGGTTGGCGCGCAGCCCCATCACCCCCGACAGCGTGTCCACCAGCAGCGTCTTGCCCAACCCCGGCAATCCCACCAGCAGCGCATGGCCCCCGCACAGCAGCGCCGCCAGCGCCAGTTCCACCACGCGGTCCTGCCCGATGAACCGCTTGTTCACCTCGACCCGCGCCAGACCCAGCCGGTCGGCCAGCGCTTCAATCTCGGCAACAAGGGTGGCTTCGGTCATGACATTGCTCCCGTTCAGGTTATATGTGCATTAGAACGGGTCACGCGCCCTTGCACAAATGCCAATCGACCAAGGTCAGGGAAAATCATCGTGATGCCATCCGCAGAGGGTCTTATGTCCCAAGTCCGCGCCGCCGGGGCAAAGGGTATGCCGCCCGTGCATCTGTGGAATCCCGCCTTTTGCGGCGATATAGATATGCGAATTGCCCGGGATGGCACTTGGTTCTACCTTGGCACCCCCATTGGCCGGGCGCCAATGGTGAAACTCTTCTCCTCGATCCTGAAACGCGAAGGGGATGCCTATTTTCTGGTTACCCCGGTCGAAAAGGTGGGAATCACCGTCGACGACGCCCCCTTGCTCGCCATTGACTTCACCGCCACCGGCACCGGCCGCGACCAAGCCTTATGCTTTGTCACCAAGACCGAGGATGAGGTGGACGCCGATTCCTCCCACCCCCTGACCTTTCGTTTTGATCCCAAAGGCGAACCCAGCCCCTATATCCACGTTCGGGACGGACTGAATGCCCTGATCGACCGCAAGTCATTTTACCGGCTGGTCGAATTGGGTTGCCATGAGACACGGGACAGTGAAAGCTGGTTCGGCCTATGGTCGCATGGCCAGTTCTTTCCGATGATCCGCTCAACAGAATTGCCCTGATGCCCAGATACGCTGCCAATCTGACCATGTTGTTCACCGAAGTGCCCAGCCTTGACCGGCCCGGCCTCGCGGCACAGGCGGGCTTTGACGGTGTCGAGATTCTGTTTCCCTATGACCATGCCGCGAAAGACTGGCAGACGGCGCTTGGGTCAATGCCCTTGGCCCTGATCAACACGCCCCCCGGTGATTGGGCGGCAGGCGACCGTGGCCATGCCGCCGTCCCTGGCCTTGAATCCCGCTTTCGCGACGGCTTTCTGCGCGGCGCCGACCTTGCCACCCGGCTTGGTGCCGCCCGCCTCCACGTGATGGCCGGTGTCGCCCGGGGCCCCGAGGCGACCCAGCTTTACACCGAACATCTGGCATGGGCCGCAGCCCAGGCCCCCGACCTGAACCTGTGCATCGAACCCCTGAACGCCGACGATATGCCGGGATACTTCCTGAACGATTTCGATCAGGCCGCGCGCATCCTGTCCGACCTTGCCAACCCCCGCATTGGCCTGCAGTTCGACCTGTGGCACGCCGCTCGCATCCACGGCGACCCCTGGGCCGTCTGGGAACAGCACAAGGCCCATGTCAACCACATCCAGATCGCAGGCTTCCCAAGCCGCGCAGAACCCGGCGGCGGCGGCTTTGATCTGACCGCCCTGTTCCGCGACCTGGATGCCACAGGCTACCAAGGCTGGGTCGCCGCCGAATACCGGCCCGCCCGCGCAACGGTTCACGGCCTGGCCTGGCTGCAAACACTGAAGGCGCATTCGCGCATGATCGGCACCTGACACAATGGAGTGGCCGAGGCACTAGCCGAGGTCATGCGCAACGCCTGCCGCACGACGGACGGTGGCCCAAAGCCACCGGCCAGCGCCCTCCCTCCCCTAGGAGGGCGCTTCTCGCCCTCCAGGTCGGGCGCTGGCCTCTTATGTACATGCTGAACCGGTCCACCTGACGCTTGGTCACGTCGGACGGGGAAACGCGGTGCGTTTCCTTGCCCGCCCAAGCCAAATGCCGGCTCGGGCCTTATCCCCGTCAGTCTCGTCAACGAAAGACTTTTCCGCGCCCTGACAGACCAAAGCAGTTCGCACACCCGTTACAAAAGTTTCACAAACCTGAAGGGTTTCCGTCATGCGAACGGTCTAACCCGCCTCCATCAGGCTGGAGGTTGCCACTTTGCTGCACGTCAAGAACGTTACACGCATGTTTGGCCAGAAGGCCGCTGTCGACAACGCTTCGTTCAGCGTCGAAAAATCAGCCTTCATCGGCATCATCGGCCGTTCGGGTGCGGGCAAGTCCACCTTCCTGCGCATGATGAACCGCCTGACCGATGCCACCTCTGGCACGCTGGAATTTGAAGGCCGCAATGTTCTTGCTCTGAAAGGAGCCGAGATGCGCGCCTGGCAGGGCCAGTGCGCCATGATCTTTCAACAGTTCAACCTGGTGCCCCGTATGGATGTGGCCTCGAACGTCATGCACGGCGTTCTGAACCGCCGCTCCACACTCGCCACCATGTTCAACCTCTGGTCCGAGGCTGACATCACCCGCGCCCTGACCATCCTTGACCGTCTTGGCATTGCCGAGCAGGCCCCCAAACGGGCCGAGGCGCTGTCGGGCGGCCAGCAGCAGCGCGTGGCGATTGCCCGCGCCCTGATGCAGGACCCCAAGGTCATTCTGGCCGACGAACCCATCGCCTCGCTGGACCCGATGAACGCCCAGATCGTCATGGATACCCTGCGCCGCATCCATGACGAAGATGGCCGCATGGTCATCGCCAATCTGCACACGCTCGACACCGCGCGCCGCTACTGCGACCGCGTTATCGGCATGCGTGACGGGCGCATCGTGTTTGACGGCGCGCCCGATCAACTGACCACCGGCGTGGCCCGTGACATTTACGGTGCGGATGGCAGCTTCAACGAAGCCGCCACCTCGACCGCCATCGACAACGGCCCGGCAGATACAACCTACGCCTCGACCCTGCTGGCCTGACCCCATCCACCCCGGCCCTATGGGGCCATTTCAACCGGAGACGATCATGAAAAAGTTGCTTGCCGTTCTGGCTGCCACCACTGCAATGACCGGCGTTGCCCACGCCGACGCCCATGCCATCACTGAATTCAACATCGGCATCCTTGGCGGCGAAAACGCCCAAGACCGCCTGACCTCGAACGAGTGCTTCCGCGCTGCTGTCGAGGCCGCTCTGGGCGTGCCCACGAACATCTTCACCCCGGCTGACTATGACGGCGTGATCCAGGGTCTGCTGGGCGGCACCCTTGACTATGCAGGTCTGGGCGCTTCCGCCTATGCCAAGATCTACCTGACCGACCCGGAAGCCGTGGACGTGCAGTTGACCACCCAGAACGTTGACGGCTCGACCGGCTACTACTCGATCGGTTTCGCCCGCAAGGACAGCGGCATCACCGACATGGCCACCGCTGCTGGCAAGTCCTTCGCCTTCGCTGACCCGAACTCGACCTCGGGTTATCTGGTTCCCGCCGCCGAACTGACCGCCACCTATGGCGATCTGGAAGCCTATTTCTCGGAAGTGAAGTTCTCGGGCGGCCACGAGCAGACCATCGTTGGCGTGTCGAACGGCGACTTCGCTTCGGGCGTGTCCTGGGCTGACGGCCTGGGCAACTGGGAAGACGGCTTCACCAGCGGTGCCTTCCGCAAGGCCGCCGATGCTGGCCTGGTCGACATGAACAACATCGTCGAAATCTGGCGCTCCAAGCTGATCCCGAACGGCCCCTTCGTTGTGCGTCGTTCGCTTCCCGATGACGTCAAGACCAAGATCAACGACCTGCTTGACAACATGTGGGCAACCGACCCGACCTGCGCTTACGCTGTCGCCGCCGGCGAGGCCAAGGATTTCGTACCGGTCACCCATGAGGAATTCCTGGGCGTGGTCGAAGCCCGCAAACTGCAAGAAGCCGCCAACTGAGCTTTACACGACACGTCGCCGGGTCCCCTGTCGGGGGCCCGGCATTTTTTTGACTGACGGGGGACATTATGGCTGACATCGCAATGGCACAGACCGGGGGCAAACCGCCCACGCTGCACAACGCCACCGAAGCCTACCTCGCCATGAACCGCCGCAAGCGCATGTACGGCGGCATCCTGCTGCTTATGTTCATCGTCCTGATGGCATCCGGGTGGCGCATTTCCGAGGAGCGGAACGCCGGTGATTTCCTGCCCGGCGTCAGCCAGTTGCTCGACTTCCCCTCCGAAGTGCTGTCCGAAGCCTGGACCAACCGCGCCAATCTGCCCGGCTATTTCATCGAATTCTTTCCCTCCCTCATCGAAACCATCAACATCGCCGCTGTTTCCACCCTCGTGGGTGCCCTGATCGCTGCCTTCCTGTCGCTGCTCGCCTCACGCGGCATCGCCCGCTGGCCCCGCATGATCCCGGTGTTCCGCCGCATCATGGACGCCCTGCGCGCCATCCCCGAAATCGTGATCGCCCTTGTGCTGATCTATGTCCTTGGCGGCGGCCCCGTCCCCGCCGTGATCGCCATCGCCTTCCACACCGGCGGCGCCCTTGGCAAACTCTTCTCCGAGGTGGGCGAGAATGCCGACCTGAAACCGATCGAAGGACTGTCGTCAGTCGGCGCCACCTGGGGCCAAAAGATGTGGCTGGGCGTCATCCCCCAAGTCGCACCCAACTGGCTGTCCTACACCCTCCTGCGGTTCGAGATTAACGTCCGCGCCTCCGCCATCCTGGGCTTTGTGGGCGAGGGTGGCATCGGCCATGACCTGAAACTGGCCATGCAATGGGGCCAGGGTCGCTACGATCAGGTCGTCGCGATCTTCCTGCTGCTCTTCATCACCATCGTGATCATCGACCGCATTTCCGACCATTACCGCGCCAAGATCGTCAAGGGGAACTGACATGACCACCGCCACGATCTCTGCCGACAGCCCGCTCGCCCAACAGATGTTCCGCAGCTTCCGCGCCCGTCGCATGGTGTCTTTTGCCGTGCCCGGCGTAATCCTGCTCTACCTGACCTATGCCTTCTTCGCGTTTGACGTACCCGGCCTTGCCGCCCGCGCCCGGATGGACAACGCCATCATCCTGCTGTCCGACTTCTGGTCGCACAAAACCCACGTCACCCGTGACAACCGCTCCGGTAAGATCACCGTCGCGATCGAGGGTGAGGGGAAAGGCACCTATGCCCCCGGCACCTATCCCGACTGGGTCAGCATCGACGGCGACGTGACCACGGTCGATCTGGGCGATGGCTATATTGTCACCTATGACGCCTTGGGTGCCCGCATGATCGTGCCCGGCTACGGGCTGATCGACATCAAGCCTGTGGGTGGCAAACTGGTCCTTGACGCCCCCCAGCCCATCCCTGCCTGGATCTCGGTGTCCGACAATAAGGTCGGCGTGACCACCGATGCAGGCCGCTTCAACTATTCCCGCTCCAAGGTGGAAACCTTCAAATACGAAGCGGGGTGGGAGCTGTTCTTTTTCACCCTCGACAGCCCGTTCCATGGCAAAGGCTTCTTCGAACTGGCCGGAATGGCCATTGCGGGCGACCGGGTTGACCCCGCTCAAAGCAATCTTGCCTACATGGCGTCCGAGGTTTGGAACAACAAGATGTGGCGTCACCGCGATGTGATGTGGGCCATATTCGAGACGATCCTGATGGCGTTTCTGGGCACAATGGGGGCGGCCATCGTGGCCCTTCCGCTGGGCTTCATGGCCGCGTCAAACTTCATGCCGCTGTCACCCCTGCGCTTTGCCCTCCGCCGGGTGTTCGACTTCATCCGCGGGGTTGACGGCCTGATCTGGACCATCATCCTGTCGCGCGCCTTTGGTCCGGGGCCCATGACAGGGGCGCTCGCCATCCTGATCACCGATGCCGGGACCTTTGGCAAAACCTTCTCGGAAGCGCTTGAGAATATAGACGAAAAGCAGGTCGAAGGCGTGCGCTCCACCGGGGCCAACGCCCTGCAACGGGCGCGTCTGGGGGTAATCCCGCAGGTCACACCCATCCTCCTCAGCCAGATACTGTACTATCTGGAATCCAACACCCGCAGCGCCACCGTCATTGGTGCCATCGTCGGCGGCGGCATCGGGTTGTTGCTGACCCAAGCCATCACCACCCAGAAAGACTGGGAAGAGGTCGCCTATTACATGGTGCTGATTGTCTTGATGGTGATGATCATGGACAGCCTGTCAGGCTGGCTGCGCCGCAGGCTGATCAAGGGCGACGGCGGCGGCCATTGACCGCACCTGCCGGACCCGATTAACTCTTGCAACCCGCCAAATGCCTGCACCTTTGCAGACCTGCAGGAACCGCCAAGGACACCATGCCCAAGCTCTCGCCCACCACCCCCTTCATCCACCCCGATTGCCAGATCATCAGTTCCACCTTTGGGGCGTATTGCGAGGTGGGCGAAGGCAGCCGTGTCCAGCATTCCACCTTTGAAGACTACGCCTATTGCGACCGCCTGTCCGACATCGCCAACACAACCGTGGGCAAGTTTGCCAACATTGCCGCCCTGACCCGGATCGGCCCGACCGACCACCCATATGCCAACGCTTCGCTGCACCATTTCCTGTACCGCTCGGCCTATTACTGGGACGATGTGCCCGACGACGCCGATTTCATGGCCCACCGCAAATCGCGCCGCACCGTGATTGGTCCCGACACATGGCTTGGCCACGGCGCGATCGTGAAACCCGAGGTGACGATTGGCGCAGGTGCCATCATTGCCGCCGGTGCCGTCGTGACCCGCGACGTGGCCCCCTACATGATCATGGCCGGCATTCCTGCCACGCCGCTGCGCGCCCGGTTCACCACCACCGTGGCCGACCGGATGCAGGCTCTGGCCTGGTGGGACTGGTCCCACGACCGCCTGCGCCAGGCCCTGCCCGATTTCCGGGCCATGCCAGCCGAGGCTTTTCTGGAAAAGTACGAAACCGCCTGACGCGATCCCTATGGGTCAAGTAGAGCACAGGGACCGGATCAGCAGTCGTCCAGTGGACGACTGCCCGTGTCCCATGCCGAGAGCCGCAAGGCGACGGCATTCCGGCAGTTTTCCCAAGCGCAATGAGAAAAGCAATCGTGGCATGCCCGACCGCGGGCGGAAGCGGAACGCGCCCGCCCGGGGGGCGGTCGGGCGCGTCACGAATTGCTTTGGGCAATTCGTGGAAGAAAGTTAGGGCAACAGATAGATGCAGCTTCACCCCAATACTGAATTCTCTAGTATTAAAATGTGGTTAACAGAATAGCGATAACCAAATTACTACAACGGCTTACCAAACCGTCCACATAGGGACACTACTCCGCCGCGATCCGCCCGGGGCTGGACAGCCCACCGATCGCCCTCGGCTGCACCAGAAACCGCCGCGCCGCCTCGCCCGCCAGATAGGTCAGCCGCCCGCCACAAATCGTCGCCTCGATCCGACGCGACGCAGCTTCGACCACCACCAGATCCGCCCGCAACCCCGGCTGCAACCGCCCCCGGTCGGCCATCCGCAGCACCCCCGCCGCATTCGTCGACACCAACGCCCAGGCCTGCGCCAAAGGCAGGATCCCCCGGTCCACCAGCGCCCACACGGCCAGCGGCAACGCAGGCACATGATAATCCGACACCAACGCGTCACACAGTCCCGCCGCGATCAGATCGCTGGCCGAAACATTGCCCGCCTGACTTTTGCCGCGCACCACATTGGGCGCGCCCATGATAACCGGGCTGAACATCGCCTGCGCCGCCGCAGCGGCCGGCTGGGTCAACGGAAACTCGGCCACCGTGGCGCCCAACATACGGAACCTTTCCCGCGTCTCGCCGTCTGGGTCATCATGGCTGCCATAGGTGACCCCCAACTGATCAAACGCCCCGGCCAACTGACACAAACTGCGCGCCACCTCCTTGCGGACGCCCTGCGCACCCTGGATAATGGCAACCAACTCTTCCGCCGTCCGCCCCACCTTGCGCGCCCAATGGGCAAACGCCGCCGGGGCGGTGCGCGACATCTGGAACCCCTCCTCCAGATGGTCGTTGAAGATCACATAATCCACGCCGAACCGCCGCGTCACATCGATCAACCGCTGTGTTTGGCTTACCAGATGGGTCTCAGCCCGGATCTGCACCCGCAGATCGGTCAACGCATGCGGCCGGTAGGCCTCAACCGCCGTCAGCACCACTTCACAGTGATCAGGCGACCGATGCCCCCCCTCCCAACTCCACCCTTGCGCCAGATAGGCCGTCGTCACGCCATGACTCGCCGCCTCCCGGTCGAACGAGGCCAGTCCCGCCTCAAGCGGAAACGGTGCCGTGGGGCGCGGGGCCATATGGTGTTCAAACCCGTCGCCATGCAGATCAATAATCCCCGGCAGGATATAGAACCCCGCGAGGTCAACCTCCGGCTCCGGCCCCGAAACGATCAGCCCCTCGGCCAAACTGACCGATCGCGCCTGCATTTCTCCGTCCCGCAGGACGTGCGCTCCGGTCAGTCGCAAAGGTGGCAGAAGGCTGGTCATGGCAGGGTCCGATACGCAGGGTTTGGGTGTAATTGGCTGTGGATAACTCAATTACGCAACGAACAGGTGACAGTTATTCCGGAATGACGGTCAAAGTGACGCGGTCCCCCACAAAATGCGTGACACCGTATTCCACCGGAATGCCGCCCACATCCTGATTGACCGTGATCGAACGCAACAGGGGCGCCCCCTGCGGCACCTGCAACTGCCCAGCCTGAACGGCATCCGCCAGTTTCGCAGTCAACCGCGTGCTGGCCCGGGTGTAATCGGCCACGCTCTGCTCCACCAAAGCCGCCGTGATCGACCCCAACCGTTGCATTGCCTCGGGAAAGCTCGGGAACCGGGCTGCCGGAACGACCGACCGGAACAGCCCCACCGGCAGATCATCCGCCAGGGAAACCCCTTCGACCAGATGCACCAGGCTGCCGGGGTCCAGGCCCAATGCCTCGGCCTCGGGCACACTGGCGGGCCGCGTCTCCATCCGCAGGATCCGGCGCGAGGGGGTCCGCCCCGACGCGAGCACATTCTGGTGAAACCGCACCCGGCGGCCCAGCGGATATTCCGTCGGCACCGTGGTGACAAACACCCCGGCCCCCTGCCGCGCCGTTACCATCCCGGCCTCGGACAGGCTGGCCAGGGCCCGCCGTACCGTGTGCCGGTTCACCGCGAACCGCAAAGCCAACTGTGCCTCAGTCGGCAACTTCATACCCGGGCCATAGCCCCCACCCACGATTTCCGCCGTCAATGCATCCGCGATCACCGACCAAACTGAACTCCGGGCCATCTGTTACACAAATTTCACGTGCAAATCCGCGACTCCCTCGTTAGTAGTTGTCTAGTTGTATAGCGAATTAGACAAGTTTGCAAGATGTCGGAACCCCAGATGACAACCGTTTTACCCGATCAGAAACAACGTCAGGGCTGGATGGGCCTGCTCGCCCGCAGTGCCCCCGCGCGGCTGCACGCCCTGCTGCCCGATGTCCCGCCCCACACCATCCTGCGCGGCCCCGAGGTTGGGGCCGTCATGGTCCGTGGCCGCACGGGCGGCACCGGCCAGCCCTTCAACCTGGGTGAGATGACCGTAACCCGCTGCACCGTGCGGCTGGACAATGGCGCCATAGGCCATGCCCATGTGCAGGGCCGCGACAAAGGCCACGCCCTGCGCGCCGCCGTGGTTGATGCACTGATGCAAACCGATCAGGCCGACGCAACACAGACCCAAATCCTGACCTCCCTGCAATCCGACGAATCCGCCGCCCGCGCCCTACGCGCCACCAAGGCCGCCGCAACCAAGGTGGAATTCTTCACTCTTGTGAGGGGAGAGAACGCATGACACCCGAAGCCCTGCTTGGCGGCTTTGCCACCGCCCCCCAGCAATCCGCCCGCGCCTTTCGCGCCGCGTTGGAGGCGATGGCACGCCCCGGCACGATCTGGACACTGGACGGCGCCGCACCCCCCGCCCCCGTCTCCATCGCGGCAGGCGTTCTGGTCCTGACGCTGTGCGACGGCACGACGCCCCTGCATGTTGGCCCCTCCTTCGACACGCCACTGGTCCGTGACTGGATCACCTTCCACACCGGTGCGCCGCTGGTCGCAGCCCCCGACGCCCAGTTCGCCTTGGGCAGCTGGGCCGATCTGACCCCAACCCACCGCTTTGCCGTGGGCCTACCCGATTATCCCGACCGCTCCGCCACCCTGATCGTCGAAATGCCCACCCTCACCACCACCGGCCCCCGCCTGACTGGCCCGGGCATCGCCACCCACGCCCATCTGTCCCTGCCCGAAACAGCGGCGTTCCAAGCCAACCGCGCTCTCTTCCCCTTGGGCTTTGACACCTACCTGACCTGCGGCAACCGCGTGGCAGCCCTGCCCCGCAGCACAAAAGTGGAGGCTGTCTGATGTATGTCGCCGTCAAAGGGGGCGAACGCGCCATCGACGCCGCCCATGCCTGGCTGGCCGAAGAACGCCGTGGCGACACCACTATCGCCGAACTGTCCGTCGCCCAGATTCGCAGCCAACTGGCCTTGGCCGTCAACCGCGTCATGGCCGAAGGGTCGCTGCACGACCCCGACCTTGCCGCCCTTGCCATCAAACAATCGCGCGGCGATCTGATCGAGGCTATTTTCCTGATCCGCGCCTACCGCACCACCCTGCCGCGTCTGGGTGCCTCCCACCCGGTTGAAACTGCCAACATGGCCGTCACCCGCCGCATCTCGGCCACGTTCAAGGATCTGCCGGGCGGCCAGATCCTTGGCCCGACCTTCGACTACACCCACCGCCTGCTTGACTTCAAACTGGCGGCTGAGGGCGAGGTGCCTTCCGCCCCCACCGCCCCCGCCATCATGGAACCCGTGCCGCATGTCACCGGCATGCTGGGCCGTGACGGTCTAATCCAGTCGGAACCGGCTGGCAACGACACCCCCTCTGACCTGACCCGCGAACCGATGGAACTGCCCGCCAGCCGCGCCCTGCGCCTACAGGCCATCACGCGGGGGGACGAAGGCTTCATCCTGTCGATGGCCTATTCCACCCAGCGCGGCTATGGCCGCACCCATGCCTTTGTTGGCGAACTCCGCATTGGCACCGTGGCCGTTGAAATGGACATCCCCGAATTGGGCTTTGCCGTTGAGATCGGCGAGATTGAACTGACCGAATGCGAAACCGTCAACCAGTTCAAGGGCAGCAAGACCGAACCGCCACAGTTCACGCGCGGCTACGGTCTGGTCTTTGGTCAAACCGAACGCAAGGCGATTGCGATGTCACTGGTCGACCGCGCCCTGCGCTGGAAGGAGTTGGGCGAAGACTATTCGGGCGCCCCGGCCCAGGACGAGGAGTTTGTCCTGATGCACTCTGACAATATTCAGGCGACCGGATTCTTGGAACATATCAAACTGCCCCACTACGTGGATTTTCAGGCCGAACTGGAAATGGTCCGGAAACTGCGGGCCGAGGCGCTGGCGTCCAAAAGGGCTGCCGAATGACCCTAGTCACCGCCCCCACCATCGCCACCACCCGAATCGCCCCCGGACTGACCATCGGTGTCGGCAGGCGAAGCATCAGTGCCATCCTTTCGCCCAGAACCACCGTCCGAAACATAGGCCCATCCCGTGCCACCATCGCTGCTGGCTGCCGCCGTGCCACGACCCCCGACTGCACGTCTGCGCCACCAAATCAGACCACCCAAGACCAGAACCGCCGCAACGATTGCATATCCCATTCCCGCCCCTTTCCGCTTTTGCCCAAAGGCCCAATGACGGAGCCCCGCAAGTGACCGAACAGGCCTATAACTTCGCCTATCTTGATGAACAAACCAAGACGATGATCCGCCGCGCCATCCTCAAAGGCGTGGCAATCCCGGGCTATCAGGTGCCCTTTGCCAGCCGCGAAATGCCCATGCCCTACGGCTGGGGCACTGGTGGCGTACAGGTGACCGCCGCCTGTCTGGTGCCCGAAGACACCCTGAAGGTCATCGACCAAGGCGCCGATGATACAACCAACGCCGTATCCATCCGCCGCTTCTTTCAACGCACCGCAGGCGTCGCCGTGACCGAGGCGACCACCGAGGCCACCGTCATCCAGACCCGCCACCGCATCCCCGAAACTGCCTTGGCCGAAGGGCAGATCCTTGTCTACCAGGTGCCCATCCCCGAACCCCTGCGCTTTCTGGAACCACGCGAAACCGAAACCCGCAAGATGCACGAGCTTGAGGATTACGGCCTGATGCATGTGAAACTCTACGAAGACATCGCGCGGCACGGGCAGATCGCCACTTCCTATGACTATCCGGTCAAGGTTGAGGGGCGCTATGTCATGGACCCTTCGCCCATCCCCAAGTTTGACAACCCCAAACTGGCCGGGAACGCCGCGATCCAACTGTTCGGCGCAGGCCGCGAACAGCGCATCTACGCCCTGCCGCCCTATACCGAAGCGATCAGCCTTGATTTCGACGACTATCCCTTTGTCGCCTCCAAAGCCGATCACGCCTGCGACCTCTGCGGTGCGGCGGCCAGCTATCTGGATGAGGTGATCACCGACGATCAGGGGTCGCGGATGTTCGTCTGCTCGGACACCGATTTTTGTGGCAGCAGACGCGCCGCAGGCCATGTCGGGCGCTTGGGCACCCCGCTGGCAGGGGGGAAATGATGGACACCAACGCCTTCACCACCGTCACCACAGCCGACCCGCTGATGTCGGTGCGCGGCCTGTCGAAATTCTACGGCACCCGCATCGGCTGCGACGCCGTGTCGTTTGACCTGTTCCCCGGCGAAGTGCTGGGCATCGTCGGCGAAAGCGGCTCTGGCAAATCCACCCTTCTGTCCTGCCTTGCAGGCCACCTGGCCCCCGATACCGGCGAGGTGATCTTTGCCACCGCCGCCGGCCCCCGCGACACCGTCAAGATGGCCGAGGCTGAGCGCCGCCGCCTTGCCCGTACCGACTGGGCCTTTGTCCACCAGAACCCGCGCGACGGCTTGCGGATGGGCATATCTGCGGGCGGGAACGTGGGTGAGCGGTTGATGGCCGTCGGCGCCCGCCACTACGGCGACATCCGCGCCCAGGCCATCGACTGGCTGGGCCGGGTCGAAATCTCTGCCGACCGGATCGACGACCGCCCCTCGGGCTTTTCCGGCGGCATGCAACAGCGCCTGCAAATCGCCCGCAATCTGGTCACCGGCCCCCGGCTGGTGTTCATGGACGAACCGACCGGCGGTCTGGATGTATCCGTGCAGGCCCGCCTGCTGGACCTGTTGCGCGGGTTGGTGCGCGAAATGGGGCTGTCGGCCATCATCGTCACCCATGATCTGGCCGTGGTGCGCCTGCTGGCCGACCGATTGATGGTCATGAAAGGCGGCTATGTCGTCGAACACGGCCTGACCGACCAAGTGCTGGACGACCCCCAGCACGCCTATACCCAGCTTTTGGTGTCCTCGGTTCTGCAGGTGTGATATGATCCAGATCAGCAATCTTTCCAAAAGCTTCACCCTGCACAACCAGGGCGCCGCCGTCATTCCGGTGATGGAGGGGGCAGCCCTGTCGGTTGAACCCGGCGAATGTGTCGGGCTTATTGGCGCCTCCGGGTCAGGCAAGTCCACCTTGATGCGGATGATCTGGGGCAACTATCTGGCGGCCTCCGGCTCCATCATGGTCGGCGGGTTGGACGTGGCCCGCGCCGCCCCGCGAGATATCATCGCCCTGCGCCGCCGCACCCTGGGCTATGTCAGCCAGTTCCTGCGCGTTGTCCCCCGCGTACCCACCGTCGATGTCGTCGCCGAACCCCTGCTGAACCTTGGCGTCCCCGTGGCTGAGGCCCGTGCCCGCGCCGAAGCCCTGCTCGCGCAACTGAACATCCCCGAACGCCTGTGGTCCCTGTCGCCCACCACTTTCTCGGGCGGCGAACAGCAGCGCGTCAACATCGCGCGCGGCTTTGTGCACCCCTACCCCGCCCTGCTGCTGGACGAACCCACCGCCAGCCTGGACGCCACCAATCGTGAAGTCGTCCTGACCCTGATCGAGGCCGCCAAGACACGCGGCGCCGCGATCATCGGCATCTTCCACGACGAAGGCGCCCGCGCCCGGCTGTGTGACCGGCTGGTTGATGTCACCTCCTACACCCCGGGCCCCACCCAATGACGGGCCGGGTCTTTGCGGTCGTCGGCCCCTCGGGCGTGGGCAAGGACACCCTTCTGTCCGGTGCCGTCGCCGCATCCTCAGGATTGCACTGGGCGCGCCGCACCATAACCCGCCCCGATTCGCCCGGAACCGAACCCTACGAAGGTGTCCCGCCGGCCGAGTTCGACTTCCTCAGCAGCGCCGGGGTCTTTGCCTTGGAATGGCCCGCCCACGGCCTGCGCTATGGCATCAGGACATCCGAGTTTGACGCCCTGAACCGGGGCACGGATGTCATCTTCAACGGCTCACGCGCGGCCATTCCAGC